>JABZJU010000020.1 GCA_015257635.1 Nanosynbacter sp.
ACATTATGCTCAGCTCCCGCCGGCACAATAATCGCACTACCGTCAGAAACAGCATATTCATTGCCATCAATCAAAACCTTACCTTTACCAGACTCAAATCTGAAAAACTGATCATTCTCCTCGTGAATCTCCGAACCAATTTCCTCGCCAACGGGCAGGCTCATCAACACCAATTGACAATGCTTCGCAGTATATAGAACTTGACGAAAATTATCATTTTCTAACGTAAGTTTTTCGATATTTCCACTAAAACCCTTCATAAATCCCCCTTCTATTTTTATTTCGCAGCTTTTTCCAAAGCGTCAATCAACGTCTGCTTCGGCTTCATGCCAATCATTTCAGCAACTTTCTCGCCGCCAACAAAAATCTTCATATTTGGAATTCCCTGCACGCGGTATTCCATAGCCAATTGCGCATTTTCCTGACTCGCTTCAGTGTCAACCTTAACAATATCAAACTCTGTTTCTTCAGCAATTTGATGCAAAAGCGGAGCCATTGCGCGACATGGCGGACACCACGGCGCCCAAAAATCAACTAGTATAGGACCGTCGCTTTTTAGCACCTTATCTTCGAATTCTTGCTTTGTTGTAATTTCATATAGAGCCATCATTTCCTCCTTTTCTGGCATTTTTTACAAACTCCCGTCACAACCAACGGGCCGTCAATATAACAATCGCTAATTTCATGCGCAATCTGCTTTCTCATCTCATCGGCAATTTTAATATCCATCAGACCATCACAGTCACTACACACAAAATGATCGTGATCATCCTTACGAATATCATATCGCAAGCAACCCTTTTTGGTCGATGGCGCCAAACCAATCATCCCGTCGCCACACAGGCGTTGAGTTATTCGATGCACCGTCGTGTCGCTGACTTCAGGATGAATGTTCCGCAATTCCTGAGCAATTTCCGCATTCGTCGCGTGATGTTTGCTCTTTAAAATCGCCATCACATCATTCGTGTGTTTTGTTGATCGCCTAACAATTTGCGTCATGTTCCTATTGTAAAGTATTTACAATAAATAAACAAGGCTTTTGCTCCACAAATTGACTTATATCTATATATTCCATATAATAATCAAAGTCTATGAACTCCCACTGGCGAGTTCCTCTAATATACATTTTGAATAATTAAGGACGCTCAGTTTTCTGCGCAGTTTATAAATATTAATTTATTATCGAAAGGAATTGATTTGAAAAACAAACCGAACAGCAAAGAAATATTTCGTCTATTTTGGAAGACGTCAGAGCCGTACAAACACCGTCGAAACTTGGCAATATTTTTTGCAATGCTGACTCTCGTGGTTACCATTTTTGTCGGCCCGCTCATAATTGCTCAGCTTCTTAGTATTATCCAACACAATCAACTGCACGACGCAAAAAATCTATGGACACTAATTGCTTTATATAGCGTCAGTGGATTATGGTCTAGCGTCATCGGCTGGCGATTAGTTTTATATCTCGCCTGGACATTCGAAACCGCCATGCAGCGAGATTTGTACGCTCGATGCTTCAGCAAACTGACCAACCAAACATTATTCTTCCATTCAAATAAATTCGGCGGGTCGCTCGTTAGCCAAACAAATAAATTAGTCGGCGCGGTAGAAAGTTTTTGGGACACGATAATCTGGTCAGTTTTGCCGCTAGTTGTTTCGCTAGTCGGTTCAATAATCGTCTTATCGACCCTTCTCTGGCAATACGCGTTATTCTTACTCATCTTCTCAATTGTTTTCAGCATCGTCGTTTATTACGGATCCAAGCCAATGGCGGAATTGACAAAAAAAGAAGCCAAATCCAGCAATAAATTGAACGGGCAATTAGCCGACGTAATTTCAAACGTTCTAGCGGTCAAGTCATCTGGCGCCGAAGCTACGGAACAGAAATTTTTCACAAAAACCGTCAACTCTTGGCGAAATTCAAGCCTCGACGTAATGCGCGGATTCTTAAAAGTCAGCACTATATATTCGTCAATCAACATGGTTATTAAAATTGGAGCAATCGCCTTCGCAGTGTACGCAGCCCAGAATGATTTGGTGTCCGTGGCGTCCGTTTATCTTATTATCACCTACACTGGAAGTGTCGCGCATGAGTTGTGGAATATGAACGGAATTATGCGCAATTACAACCGAATTATCGGTAACGCAAATGATATGATAGAAATCTTACAAACGCCAACGACATTGATTGATAAAAGCAATTCAAAGCTAAAAGTTACAAACGGCGAAATTTCTATGGATAAAGTAACTTTCACGCACGACGAGGGTCAAGGCGACACTCTATTCCACGACTTCTCCCTGGATATTAAACCAGGCGAAAAAATAGGTTTGGTCGGAGCGAGCGGTTCTGGAAAAACGACGCTCACCAAATTGCTATTACGCTTCGCTGATATTGACTCGGGAAAAATTACCATCGACGGACAAGATATTTCCGAAGTCACCCAAGCAAGCCTGCGCGCCAAAATCGCTTACGTACCGCAAGAACCATTACTATTCCACCGCTCCGTGCGCGAAAACATCGCTTACGGTCGACCTGATGCAACGGACGCGGAAATTGAAGAAGCCGCCAAAAAAGCTGGCGCTTACGATTTTATCGTTGGACTTAAAGACGGTTTTGACACAATGGTTGGCGAGCGCGGAACTAAATTATCTGGCGGACAGCGACAACGAGTTGCAATTGCTAGGGCAATCCTGAAAGATGCGCCAATGCTAGTCCTCGACGAGGCGACTTCAGCACTAGATTCTGAGTCGGAAGCGTTGATCCAAAAATCTCTGGAAACGTTGATGGAGAATCGAACCTCAATTGTCATTGCCCATCGCTTATCTACAATTGCCAAGTTGGACCGTATAATTGTTTTGAAGGATGGAAAAATTGTCGAGGACGGATCGCATGATGAGCTCATCAATAAAAAACGCGGTGTTTACACAAAATTATGGGCGCGGCAATCTGGCGGATTTATTGAAGAATAGCTCAATCTGCATACGCTAATTATGTTATAATTAAGATATGGAATCTTTTATTCACTTGATAACTAGCTTTGGCGTATTGGCAATTTTATTAGTGATTTTCGCAGAATCTGGCCTACTAATCGGCTTCGTCTTACCTGGCGACAGTCTACTTTTCACCGCTGGATATATGGTTCAGCAAAACATTCTACACATTGACATTCACATTTTTGCACTTTTGGTTTTTGCGGCGGCAGTACTAGGCGACAGCGTTGGTTATAGTTTTGGCCATAAAGTTGGACGCAAGTTGTTTGAAAAAGAAAATTCCCGATTCTTCAAGAAAAAATATTTGGAGCAAACAGAAAAGTTTTACGACAAGCACGGCTCAGCGACAATCGTCCTGGCTCGATTTGTGCCAATTGTAAGAACCTTCGCCCCAATCGTTGCCGGCGCTAGTAAAATGCACTATAAAACGTTCTTAACTTTCAATCTTATCGGTGGATTTCTTTGGTCGTCAGCATTCGTTTATCTAGGCTTCTATGCTGGCGAGTTTTTGACCAAAGCAGGCGTAAATATTGAAGTTGCAGCAATCCTCATTATTTTCTTGTCTGTCTCACCAATGGTTATTCATGCTTTGAAGCAGCCAAATACTCGCGCCTTGTTAAGAAAACAATTGTCAGTTCTCCTCTCGAAAACCAAGCGTAAAAAATAATCTTAAAGCATCTTTTTCAGATATTTGCCAGTGAACGAATTTGGCACTTTGGCGATATCTTCAGGCGTACCGCAAGCCACAACCGTACCGCCACCAATTCCGCCCTCTGGACCCATATCAATTATCCAGTCAGCCGACTTTATGACATCCAAATTATGTTCAATAATAATCATACTATTGCCACCTTCAACCAATTGCTGTAAAATCCCCAACAGTCGCTTTACGTCAGCAGAATGAAGCCCAGTGGTCGGCTCGTCCAGAATGTACATAGTTTTTCCAGTGGAACGCTTGGAGAGTTCCGTTGCCAATTTAATTCGCTGCGCCTCACCGCCTGAAAAAGTAGTTGCTGGCTGACCAAGTTTAATATAGCCAAGCCCAACCTCAACCAACGTCTGAAGTTTACGCGCAATATTCGGCACGCTATCAAAAAACTCCGCCGCTTGATCAATTGTCATATCCAGAACATCAGCAATCGTCTTGTCCTTATACTTAATTTCCAGAGCCTCGCGATTATAACGCTTGCCGTGACATTCGTCACATTGAACGTAAACATCCGGCAAAAAGTGCATTTCAATTTTTATTACACCATCACCCTGACAATTTTCACAGCGACCGCCCTTAACATTAAAGCTAAAGCGCCCAGATTTATAACCTCTAACGTTAGCCTCGGGCGTGCTAGCAAAAAGCTCGCGAATCGGCGTAAAAATCCCAGTATATGTTGCTGGATTAGAGCGCGGCGTTCGACCAATTGGCGACTGATCTATGACAATCGTCTTATCAAGCAAATTCACACCTTCTATAGAGTCGTGCAACCCTGGCGCTGTCGTTGCGCGATTAAGTTCCGCCGCTAGTTCCCGCGCCACAATGTCATTCACAAGCGTCGACTTTCCGCTACCAGAAACACCAGACACTACAGTCATCAACCCCAAAGGAAACTCCACATCAATGTTCTTAAGATTATTTTCGCGAGCGCCACGAACAATCAACTTTCTATCTTTCACGACTTTGCGACGCTTTTTCGGAACGGCAATTTTTTCCGCCCCAGATAAATAGCGACCCGTTATACTATTCTCATTTTTCGCAACAATTTCAGGCGTCCCCATTGCCACTACTTGACCGCCATTCACACCAGCTCCCGGTCCCATATCAACCAGAAAATCACTCTGACGAATCGTGTCCTCGTCATGCTCAACCACCAGCACAGAATTGCCCAAATCACGAAGGCGCTTCAACATATCAATCAGCTTGTCGTTGTCGCGCTGATGAAGTCCAATTGACGGTTCGTCCAGCACATAAAGCACGCCCTGAAGTCCAGCGCCAATTTGCGTCGCCAAGCGAATTCGCTGCGCCTCGCCACCACTAAGCGTGTTAGCCGCTCGACTTAGTTCCAAATAGTTCAGCCCAACATTACTCATAAACGCCAAACGAGATTTGATTTCCTTCACAATCAAGCGAGCAATCGTCATTTCTTGCTCAGTCAATTGAAGCTTATTGTCAAACAAATCCAACGCGTCATCGACACTCAAATCGCACACGTCAACGATATTCAATTCATGAACCGTCACCGCCAAAACCACAGGTTTCAGGCGCGCACCTTTACAAGCATAGCAATCCCTCTCGCGCATAAATCGCTCAATATCTCGCCGCATAAAATCGCTATCAGTTTCTTTCCAGCGTCGCTCCAGATTAGGAATAACGCCCTCGTAAGTCGTATCATAATGTCGACCGCCACCCAAATCAACGCGATATTTTTGGTCGCCAGTTCCGTATAATATTTTATGTTTAGCATCATCAGAAAGCTTGCCTACGGGAACTTTCAAGCTAAATCCGTGAGCTTCAGCAACAGACGCCAATCGCTTCATATTCCAAGCGTCAGAATTCATTCGATTATACGGTCGAATTGCGCCTTCGGAAATTGTCAAATTGTTATTAAAGACCAATTCTGGATCAACCTCCAGCCTCGACCCCAAGCCCGTACACACAGGACAAGCTCCTTGCGGCGCGTTAAAACTAAACAGTCGTGGCTCCAGCTCTGGAATATCGACATCAGGATGATCAACACAAGCGTATCTCTGCGAAAACGTCTTCACTTCGTCGCTATCCGCGTCCAAAACCTCGATAACTCCCTGACCTAAGTCCAGTGCCTGCTCGACACTCTGACTTAGCCGGGATCGCATTTCCGCCGTCAACGCCAACCTATCAACCACCAGCTCGATGTTATGCTTGTAACTTTTTTGCAGCTCTGGAAATTCATCCAGCGCGTACACCACGCCGTCCACGCGAACCCTGGCATAACCAAGTCGCTGATATTGCTCCGGAATATGCGCAAACTCACCTTTTTTATTCTTAACAATTGGCGCCAATAGCAGAATTCGCTTATCAACAAATTGTCGCAAAATCTCGTCAATAATCACCTCAGTCGTGCGACGTGTCACTTCATTGCCACAAATCGGACAATGCGGCACGCCAATTCGCGCAAACAAAAGCCTCAGATAATCATAAATTTCTGTCACCGTAGCCACGGTCGAACGCGGATTGCGACTGGTCGACTTCTGGTCAATTGAAATCGCTGGGCTAAGCCCTTCAATCGAATCAACATCAGGCTTATCCATCGTACCCAAGAATTGTCGTGCATAGGAATTGAGACTCTCCATATAACGACGCTGACCTTCAGCGTAAATCGTATCAAATGCCAGGCTGGATTTCCCAGACCCACTAAGTCCAGTAATCACCACCAGCTGATCTCGCGGAATCTCAATATCTACATTTTTCAGATTGTGCTCACGAGCACCTTTAACACGAATTACCTCTGTCATAACCGCTATATTATACAGGTTTTTAACTATTTTTTCCAGTCCAAATATCGACGCAAATCAGAGTTAAAACACATTACGCTTATGATTGCAAGTCAATATCTTATTTGCTACAGTTAGATCTATGAGAAAGCTGGGCATTTACTTAGTTATAACACTCGGAGCGATACTACTCGCACCTTTTGTAATTGACCAACTTTTTTTCTTCTTTTTCTTAGGAAAAATCCCATTCACGAACATCAGCCTGCCCGCAATTTTAATGGTTATTTTCTGGGCAATTATCGTACCATCAGCAATTATCCTCAGAAAATCACTTTCTGTCCTGTTTTGGGAGCTCATTAGCATTGCCGGCGAAATCGCACAACGACGAATTAACAGAAAAATCCGCTACTTTACACCAAATCAAAAAAGCGAACTTATTTTATTATCAATTTATTTACTTTCCAATATGAAAAAGAGCGAGCCTTATGATGAGATTGAATCTCAAAAGCTCGCTCCATCTATGACCTAATTTTTTACAGCCGTTTTCTAAGTACCAACGCACCAGCGGCGACAGCCACAACGGCTAATCCACCGACCGTCCAAGTTGAAGTTCCTGTTTCAGCCAAACGTCCTGACACTTTTCCTGGTTTTTGGTTAGGAGCAGCAGAAGTAGAGCCTGTGGATGGGGCGACAGTTCCACCTGCACCTGAGCTGGTACCACCAGGAGTTACAGGTGGAGGTGTAGGTAGGATTGCTAGGCGATAATAAGACGCGCCGGTTGTCATGTCGTAAAACATTGCGAACATTCTGGACGCCGACGAAGACGAATAAACGCTACCAGAACCAGCCTCATTATCACCCCGCGACGTCCAGGTTTTACCACCGTCTACTGACATTACAATATATGGCAAATTAGAGGCATCCATGACTGCTGGTCGAACGTAGACAAACAGCCTCTTACCATCATTGCTAACTCCTGTC
>JABZJU010000021.1 GCA_015257635.1 Nanosynbacter sp.
TGACAATCTAATCTCAGATAACGCCGAGCTGATTTCGCAAATGGATCCAGCTTTGCCAGATACGGTTGGCTACAGCGGGATTTCTCGGGTGAAGCAAAAAGACGGGTCGTTTGATTTGACGCCGTTGTTTATTGGTAGTCAGGGAAGTCTGGGTGTGATTTGCGAAGTTATTATGAAGGCGCAATTTATTCGTCCAGAATATTCAGTTGTTGCCGCATCATATAAAAAGTTGTCAGACGCGCAATCAGCCGTGGAATTAGCGATGAAAAATAAGGCGTCGGCGGTGGAAATAATCGACGGGCGATTCTTCCGTCAGGCTGCGGTCGTCGGTAAAGTGGTTGAGTGGGCGCCGAAAGAATGCTTTAAGGGTGCGGTGGTCTTGGCTATCTTTGACGACTTTTCTGACAGAGCGCGCAATAAAGCCGCGAAGAAATTGACTCGAAAATTGGAATCATCAGAAGCGATTGACATAAAAACTCTGCACTTGGAAGAGCAGGATTTGTTTAGCCTGCACTCTGTTTTGGCTTTGGCGGAAACTCCGAGCGAGCCGCATATGATCACACCGCGCGTTTTCTCAGGGATTTTAATGGCACCAGAAAAGATTGACAGTTTTCTTAGCGAGTTGAAGTCGCTGGAATCTAAGTACGGCGTAGATTTGCCAGTCTTTGTTGACTTTTCAAGCGATTATATTTCTCTGCATCCGACGTTTGATAGTAAAAAAGTGAGTGAACGCCAGAAGATTCTTCAATTGTTGGCGGAAATTTCTCAGATTGTTGATAAGTACGAAGGTTCATTTGCAGGATTTGGTGGCGACGGAAGGCTGAAGGCTAACTTTATCTATAAAAATTTGCCAGATGATGAAAAACAATTATACGCGAAGGTGAAAAAAATCTTTGATCCAGCTGGAATTTTTAATCCAGGAATTAAAGCGGAGGCTCAACCAAAGGAGTTGGCAGCGGAGTTAAACGCGTGGTGCAAGCTTCGTAATCAAGCTTGATACTGGGTGAGAATTGGGCTATAATTGACGCGTAGCCCATGCGGATGTGGCGGAATTGGTAGACGCGCTAGCTTCAGGTGCTAGTGTACGCAAGTACGTGAAGGTTCAAGTCCTTTCATCCGCACCAAGAACTGAGATTTTTCACCATAAGAAAATCACCCTGAGATTGGGTGATTTTTGTTAGCTTAAATTCAGAGTCTACATGACAGGCAATCGCAAAAGAACAACTGCCTGCCATGTAGATCTATCGAATCGCTGGTGTCCCTAGAGGTGTCAAACTCTAGGACTCAGACGAGTCGTCCTCGGAGAGCATCTCGGCATCCTGCCGAAGGACGTCCAGGATGTTGTCCAAGCGTTCCACTTGGTTATCCCAACGACGAGCCCCGTTGAGAGTCATTCGCGCCTCCTCTCCCGCAATGCGGTAGAGAGACCTAAGCTCGGTCTCAAGATCGTCCAAGTCTCCTGTAAAATCTCGAAGGTCTTTCATTGCCTTTACCTTTCTGGTGTTCTCATCTCTGCGGGTGTGCAGCGAAGTATTGTTCTCTTAACAATACAAGACGAGATCTTATTTCTCTTGGCATTCAAAAAAGAAATAAAACCTCACCTTGTATTCGATTGCCTGTCAAAGTACGCTTTCGGACAAGGATTTACTCAACTCATCAACGAAAGCTACTTTCACTTATATCACACTTGTGTAAAAAAGTCAATAGAAGGCTCTCAACTTTTGTTATTTGTTCAGGAACTTTGATAAAATAACAGAGATGGAAGATAAAAGAAACGTCATTGATAAGTTTAAGGGTCGGAGCGAATCGGAGATTATAAATGAGTTGGATTCTGAAGATCACGGTTTGGTGATTGCGCTGGAAAATACCGAGCGAGATTTTAATATGGGGACAATTGTCAGGAGCGCTAATGCGTTTGGCGTGCGGCAGATTTATGTTATTGGGCGCAGGCAGTGGAATAAACGTGGTGCCATGATGACGGATAAATACCTTCACATTGCGTATTTGGCGACGACGGAAGAGTTTGTTGAGAAAATGCGGACTGAAGGCAGGGAAATTATTGCTATTGATAATATCCCAGGAAGTGTTAATATGTCGCAGACGAGTTTACCGAAGCGTGCGGTTTTGGTATTTGGGCAAGAAGGGCCGGGGATTTCTGCAGAACTGGCTGGCGCTGCGGATCAGATTGTGGCGATTGAGCAGTTTGGCTCGACTCGTTCTATAAACGTCGGTGCGGCAGCGACTGTGGCGATGTATTGTTGGTTGCAACAGAATGTATTGACGTTGTCGAGGGGTGATTTATAGATCAATTGAGCTACTTCCGTAGTGTAGGCTGTATGATACTGCTTGTAATATTTTTTTCATGTTATCTGAAGTAGTGATGTTTTTCCATCCTTGTGAACCTATTAGAACTCCAAGATTCTGTGCCGTATAAGATATATCTGGTGCAAAGTGTGGATTGTGAGAATATGACGCGGAAGACAAATACGCAGAAAACCTCATTAATACATTCGGCGTGATGATCTCATTTATGGTTTTTCTGGATAATAAAGCAACTTCTTCTAAATCTATTTCTGATTGAGAATGTCTATTGACAGAAAAAGTGGCAGTATAGGTCATGGTTGTGTCGTCGTTGTTTATATGTTCACTACTAAAATATGTACTGAAATTATGACAAATTCTCTGTCCAACTGATAGTCCTATAAATCTAGCTAGCTCACACCATAATGCGCAGATTTGTAGAGGCTGGTCTTTGATCTCGATGTTTAATTCTAAAGGTGAATTAATATTTGATAGTTGATTTGTCGGGTATATTAAATCGACAACGTCTTCATTTATAGCCTTTGTATCTGGCAGTAGGCTAACTGAATCTATATTTTTCCAGGATTTCGTGTTGAGTTTTTTCAGCTCTTTAATTACTCTTTCTGGATTGCCGATATAAAGCATATTGGGCTCTTCGGCGCCTATTTGGGATATCGCTTGCGCGACCGGCAGATATCCAGATTTCTCCGACCCTAAGTCGGCTTTCATGGTTGCTATATTATTTAATAATTTTTCGGATTTATTATTATAGCATTCACCGTTAATGACTATTATGCCCGATTCGTAGGTTTCGCCGTTTAATGAATAGTCTAATAGCTTATATCTATTGTGCTGGTAAAGATATTCTGTAATCGTAGACACAAATAAATGCTCATAGGCGTGAGCTAGCTGAACGCAGGGGTGATATTTAACTATTGTAAAATATTTCATATGAACAGTTTAGCAAGAAAAAGAGTCGGTTTATAGACACGACTCAGGTCTTTGATGGCTAGCTGTCAGCGACGGAAACGCTTAGGATTGCGATTGCTCTTGATCCCGTCGTTGTGCGGGTTCGTGCTCTTTCGCTTAGACCGGTTGTCTCCGCTACGCAAGTGTGCGTTATTACGCTTCGTCGTACACTTGAAACACGGACAAATACTCTTGGAGAATCCGGTCATCGAGCAGTTGCTGCTGCGTGCCATGGTTTAACACCTCTTCAGTGTTGAGCGGAGAAGTTATTCTCCGCGAAGTGGAGCGTCTCAAGCCCAATGGCTTTGGGCGAAACGCCAGCCCCTGCGATTGCAAAAGCTGATATATACATATCAATTATTAGGCTCGCCGTCAAACAGGTATTTACAAAAAGCATGAAATTTACTACAATAGACGCATGATTTTACCTAAATTCCATCATTCACACGTGTTGCCGAGGTAGGACTCTGATTTTTGATTGTACGCGCCGAGTTCTGCCTCGGCGTTTTTGATTGCTATAAATAAGAAATAATGACATAATGGAGCTAACATGAGCAGTTTATCTACACAAAGTTACAAAGGTTCGCGAGATTATTTTCCAGAGGAAAAGCGTCTGCAGAATTACATTTTTAATGTTTGGCACAAGACGGTTGAGAGTTTTGGCTATGAAGAATACGGCGCGCCGCTACTGGAGCCGCTAGATATTTATTTGGCGAAGTCGGGTCAGGAATTGGCGGGCGAGCAAACATACGCTTTTGAAGATCGTGGCGGTCGAATGGTGGCAATTCGCCCTGAGATGACGCCGTCGATTTCTCGAATGGTGGCGGCTAAGCGTCAGGAATTAGCGATGCCTGCGCGGCTGTATTCAATTGCTAATTTTATGCGCTATGAACGACCGCAACGTGGGCGTGAGCGTGAGTTTTGGCAATTGAACGCGGATTTGTTTGGCGTGGACGGCGCGGCGGCGGACGCGGAGATTATTGAGCTGAGCCACGCTAGTGTGATGAATTTTGGCGCCAAGCAGGAAATGTTTACAGTCAGGGTTAATAATCGCCAATTGATAAATCGTCTGATGAGTCAATTTTTGAAGCTTGATATTGTTGGTTCGACAATGATGATGAAGCTGCTTGATAGGAAAAATAAGATTCCTGCCGAAGAATTTAAGCGTCAGGCGATTGAGATTTTTGGCAATCAAGCATCAGAGGGTTTGCCGAAGTTGGCCAAGATGATCAGTATGAAATCTGTTGATGATTTACCGAGCGAATTGACGGAAGATGAAAGCGTCAAACAGCTTCGCGAAGTGATGAAATTGCTTAGCCAAAAAGGCATTACGAATGCGGTGTTTGATGTTACTTTGATGCGCGGACTGGACTATTACACGGGCATGGTTTTTGAGCTTTTTGACAATTCGCCAGAGAATAACCGAGCGTTGTTTGGCGGAGGACGATATGACGGATTGGTCGGGCTATTTGGCGTTGAACCGATTGCTACGGTCGGCGTTGGCATGGGCGCGACAACGATGGAGCAATTTTTGGAAGTGCACAATTTGTTGCCTAAATTGGCGTCTAAAACAGATGTATATATAATTCCGGTGTCAAAAGAATCTATGGCTGGCGCGGACGATTTGGCGCGAAAATTGCGCAGCGAAGGCGTGCGAGCGGAGTTGGATATCACTGGTAGAAAGATTGACAAGCAGATAAAAGCGGCGCTAAAAAAGCAAATTCCGTTTGCGGTGTTCGTGGGTGAGGATGAAATTGCTAGCGGCGTATACACGGTTCGAAATTTGGTGGAGTCTGATGAGCAAAAGGTTAGCGCTGAACGAATCGTGACAATTGTCAAAGATCGTCGATACGATGGCGATGAAGACGCTCTGTTTGAGATATAGTCTGATATCTGTTATAATTAGTCTTTATGAAGACTACTGTAAAAAAACTATCAGATACTAAAGTTCAATTGACGATTTCTTTGGGTGCTAGCGAATTGGCTGACGCAGAACAAGTTTCCTTGACGAAGTTAGCTCGCGATATCAAAGTTCCAGGCTTCCGCAAAGGGAAAGTTCCCGCAAGCATAGCCGCTAAGCATGTTGATCCGAATGCGCTTCAGGAGCAGGTTCTGGAGAATGCTTTGTCAAAGGCAGTAGCTGAGGCGTTTTTGCAGGAAAAATTGCAAGCTTTAGATCGACCAAGCGTTGAGGTGAAGAAGTTTGTTCCTGGTTCTGAGTTGGAATTTACGGCTGAAGTTGAAGTTATTCCGCCAGTAAAATTGGGCGATTACAAAAAATTGACAGCGAAAAAAGAAGTAGCCAAAGTTGAAGATAAAGATGTTGACGAGGTTATTGAACGAATTCGTAAAAACTATTCAGAAAAATCAGAGGTCAAGCGTGCTGCTAAGCTCGGCGACGAGGCTGTGATTGACTTTACGGGAAAGAAAGACGGCGTGGCGTTTGAAGGCGGTTCGGCTAAGGAATATGGCTTGAAGCTTGGCGAAGGTCAATTCATTCCTGGATTTGAAGAAGGTGTGATTGGTCATAAGGCTGGCGAAGAGTTCGATTTGAAACTGAAATTCCCAGAGGATTATCACGCTGAGAATTTGGCAGGTCAAGACGTTGTGTTTACCGTGAAACTTCACAAGGTTAATGAATTGAAATTGCCAGAACTAAACGATGAATTTGCTGCAAAATGCGGTCCATTTACAGAGATGAAAGAAGTAAAAGCAGACATCAAGCGTGAACTCACCGCGCAAAAAGAGCGTGAAGCTGACGAGAAGTTTAAGGACGCGTTGGTTGGTGAGTTGACGGAAAAAAGTAAAGCCGCGCTGCCAGAACTTTTGGTTGAGGATCAATTGCGATCAATCGAGCGTGATTTGACTCAGAATTTGATGTACAGCGGGCTAAGTCTGGAGAGTTATTTGAAGACTCAGGGCTTCAAGGATAAGGAAGAGTGGACGAAGAAAGAGGCTCGTCCAGCGGCTGAAAAACGCGTTAAGGCTGGCTTGGTATTGGCAGAACTATCGAAGGAATTGAAGATTGACGCTTCTCGTGATGAGATCCAAGAACAGATTAATTTCTTTAAGCAGCAATACGGCAAAGACAAGAAGATGCTAGAGCAATTTGATAATCCAAACGTTCACCGCGATATTGCCAACCGAATGATTACAGATAAGACCGTTGCTAAATTGGTCGAATTAAACACGAAGAAATAGGGTAAATATGCCAAAATCATATCTCATTCCAACTGTCGTTGAAAAGTCGGCCGACGGCGAGCGTGCTTTTGATATCTATTCGAGATTGTTGAATGAGAGAATTATTTTCCTTGGCGAAGATGTTAACGAGCATACCGCGAACAGTGTAGTGGCGCAATTACTGCATTTGGCGTATGTTGATCCGCAAGCTGATATATCGCTATATATCAATAGTCCAGGCGGCAGCGTTTATGATGGAATGGCAATTTATGACACGATGAATTTTATTAAGCCCGATGTGGCGACGTATGGAATTGGTTTGCAGGCAAGCATGGGGGCGTTTTTGCTCAGCTCTGGCGCTAAGGGCAAGAGGTTTTGCTTGCCGCACGCTAAGGTGATGATTCATCAGCCGTCTTCTGGAACGCACGGAAAAGTGACCGACATGGAAATTGACATGAAGGAAACTTTGGAAGTTAAGGAAATGCTAGCGAAGATTATGGCGAAAAACACCGGTCAGAAGTTGGCTAAGGTTAAATCTGACATGGAGCGTGATTATTGGATGACGCCAGATGAAGCTGTAAAGTACGGACTAATCGACAAAGTCTTGACTAAATTGTCGTAAAAAATTGCATGTTTGTTGTTAAAACTACTAGTGATTCTGCTTGTGGTTTTTGGAGGATATTGTCATAATTTGAAGTAGGCAAGGAGGGTTTATGAGGCAATATTTAGACGCATTGAAATACGTTCGTGATAACGGTGTGCAAAAAGGCGATCGTACGGGAACGGGGACGACAGAAGTTTTTGGTATTCAGACGCGATATAATTTGGCGGACGGATTTCCGGCTATGACCACGAAGAAGTTATATTTCAAAAGCGTCGCTCATGAGCTTTTGTGGTTTCTTAAGGGTACGGGCAATATTGGATATTTGGCGCAAAACGGCGTTCATATTTGGGATG
>JABZJU010000022.1 GCA_015257635.1 Nanosynbacter sp.
TTGCTCGGCTATGATTGAAAAAGATTTATCGATGCTGCCGTCGTTTATGAAGAGAAATTCGAATTGATAATTGGGTGTGTTTTTTGTAAATTCGTCCAAGCGCTTAAATAATTGCGGTAAAATAGATTCTTCATTGTAGACTGGGATGAGAAGGGTGATGGTTTTCATAACTATTTCAAAGCTTCTTCAAATGATTTCATTAAGGTGTCTACATTCTTTTCCCACGAAATTCTTTGCACCTGTGTTTGCATACGATCACTCATTTCTTTACGGCTGTTCGGATTGGATAATATAGATAAAATCTTTTCAGCAAAATCTTCAGGATTTTTGGGTTGAGCGTACAAAATAGCATCGCCTCCAGCTTCACGCAATACTGGGATATCTGAAGCGACAACAGGAGTTCCGCTCGTTAAGGCTTCGACGATAGGCATTCCAAAACCTTCATATATAGAACTCATACAGAAAAGGTCGGCTTGTTGATAGAATGCAGGAACGTCTTCTTGAGGTATATATCCTGGACGTATAACATTTTCTCCCGCAGCTTGTGCTTCCTTTATAGCGAGCTCAGTGGATTCCGTTTTCCATCCTTTTCCGCCTGCTAGGACTAGGGAATATTTCTCGCGAATTTCCTTCGGTAGTGATCGAAAAGCGGATATCATTGTCGGTAAGTCTTTGCGCGGCTCTAAATTGCCGATTGAAAAAATATATCGTTTGGTCGGTAAGTTATATTTGGTTGCAACGTCTATTGTGCTAGGTTGGCGATAGATTGGATCTGCTGGTATAGGTGTTACAACAATTTTTGATGCGGGGACTTTGTACTCGGCGATAATCTCTGATTTGATTGACTCTGAAACTGTAATGATGATATCAGCTTTTTTGGCAGAGCGAGGAACACATCTCCTAAGATGTGCCAAGTTTCGTTGCTCGATGGTCTCAGGAAAATATAAATATCCAAGGTCGTGAATAACTACGGCGGAGATGGAGGATTTTACTGTTGTCCATAGATCAAAATTTGGAAATATTGATACGTCTACGCGAGGGGAAAATAGATCATACGGTAGCGGAATATTGTAACTTTGAAGTTTTGTGAACAAGCGCTGCGGCATAAAAATATGTTTTTCGTGCTTGACGGCTTTATTTAATTCGGGGTCTTTATGCTTGCTAAGAAAATTAAAGTAAAATGCTGATATTTCCGTATTTGATGGAGAATAGGTAGCCAGGCTATTAGTGAGCATTCGTGTGTAATGACCTACTCCAGATATATTTGGGGCAGTTAATGCAGCAGTTTCAATACGAATCTTCATATATTAAAGTATACCATTTTCGTATATAGGAATAAATTGCGTCTTTACTATGTTGTGAAATACGAATAGGTCTAAATATTGTTGTCGAGCTGCCATAGATAGGCTAGTCCTGAGCTCGTCGTCTTCATATAATTTTTTCATAGAATCCCGTAATGCTGATGCGTTTTTAGAAGGAACGAGAAGCCCCGTTTTATTATTGTGAATAATTTCTGGATTTCCGCCGACATTGGTTGCTATGATAGGCAGCCCTAACATGCTAGCTTCAATTAAGGAAACGCTAAATCCCTCATGATATGTTGGATGTAGATATATATCAGCGGATGCGACATAAGGTAGGGGATTTGTCTTATATCCATAAAAAGTAACGGGTAGCCCTTTGGCTTGTTGCTCAAACTGTAATCGATCAGGGCCATCACCAATAAGTACTAATTGTGAATTTTTATACGTAGCGTTAAATTCTTTAAAAGCAGTAATTGCTTCTCCAATACCTTTGTCTATAACAAGGCGACCGGATATGTAGAAAGTAAATATCGTATTCTTAGGCGATTCGTATTTTTGCTTTTGATCTTCAACTCCATTATAAATAACGATTATTTTATTGCGAATTGGCGAGTTTGTAGGTAGATTATTGAAAATAAGAGTTTGTTCACTTTTACTGACTGCGGTTATAGCATCGGCAAAGCGAGCTGACCATGCAACCAGTTTACCTGTTGGATTCTTATATTTTACGCAGAGATTTTTCCAGACATGTTTAAGATCGGCATGGTCAGTCCAAATCACTTTAGCGCCAACAAGTTTTCCCGCAATAGATCCAGCTATGAAATCATCTTTACTTTGCAAGTGCACAACGTCCGCTTTAAATCTACTAAACTGAATGGCGTAATATATAGTCAGCAATAATTGCCACAATATATAAAACGGCACAAGCAGAGCATTTTTTCCGCTCCAATTTTGTTTAGACCACCACCAAGATCGATAATGTGGAATGTTTTCGTGCTTAGCGTAATCACGCAACTTTTTATGGTGACTTAGAATTATTGGAAAATGTCCTAATTTTTGTAGTTCTTTTGCTAGGAAAATAGGAAAACGCTCACCCCCGCCGAAATCATAAGATGCGGCGTTGCGTACTAAGACGATTCGTAAAGCACTCATACTATAGAGTATATATCTTTTTTATGCAATTTGATATAATCGTAAGGAGATGCGTATTCTTGTGAATAAAGAAAATGAGGCGATTTTACGCGCAATAGTCAGTACAGATTTTAAAGTAAGATACCAAAGTTCAGTTTTAGGATATGTTTGGTCTCTCTTAAAACCTATGTTTATGTTTGGTATTTTGTATGTGTTGTTTACATATGCATTTCCTCAGGGTAGTAAGGGGATCGAATCTTATGGGGTTTGGTTGCTAATGGGAATTGTGTTGTGGAACTTTTTCTCTGAGGCTACCATGATAGGCACGCGCTCCGTTGTTGATAATGGGCAATTGATTCGCAAGGTGGCAATTCCACGACATCTTCTGGTTATTGCAAGCAGTGTGTCGGCGCTTATTAACCTCGGCTTAGGAATGATAGTGGTGATACTTTTTGCGTTTCTTAGTGGTTTATTTCCTACTTTTTCGTGGTTGCTACTTATTCCGGCTATAGCTGAGTTATTTATATTGTCCGTTGGATTGTCCTTGCTACTTTCTGCTCTTTATGTGATATTTCGCGATATTGCTTATATATGGGAGATCTTATTGCAGGCAGGACTTTATGCGAGCGGTATTATTTTTGCGGTTACTTCTATGCCGTCAGTCATACAAAAGATTGCATTTTTAAATCCAATTACACAGATTATCCAAGACGCTAGGCACGCTTTAATGCCTAATAATCCCGCATCTCAAACTATTTGGCAGACTTTTCATAATCCGTTATTATGGTTTATTCCAATCATTATAGTTATTGTGATGTTTGGTTTAGGAAGTTGGTATTTTCAGCGTAGACAACGATTTTTCGCGGAGGACATTTAAATGACAAAACCTGCAATTGTAGTAAAAGATATACATAAGGAATTTATTCTTCCACAGTCAAAGAATTCTAGTATCAAAAGTGCCTTTGTTAACATTGTTAAGAAGAATAAAAAGACAGTTCAGAAAGTGTTGGATGGTGTTAGCTTTAACGTAAATCAAGGTGATTTTTTTGGTGTTGTTGGCCGAAACGGTTCAGGTAAGAGTACCATGCTTAAGATGTTAGCTGGAGTTTATCAGCCAACGAGCGGAAGCATTGAAATAAACGGTAAATTAACACCTTTCATAGAGTTGGGGGTTGGGTTTAATCCAGAACTGTCTGGTAGAGATAATGTTTTTTTGAACGGTGCTCTACTTGGATTTACGCGTAAGGAAATGGAACTGATATATGATGATATCGTTTCGTTCGCGGAGCTTGAGCCATTTATGGATCAGAAATTAAAGAACTATTCATCGGGTATGCAGGTTCGTTTGGCGTTTTCAGTAGCAATAAAAGCGCGCAATGATATTATGATTTTTGACGAGGTGCTGGCTGTTGGTGATGAAGCTTTTCAGCGCAAGTGTATAGATGTTTTTGAACAATACAAGTCCAGTAAGCAAACGGTTATATTGGTTACGCATGATATGGATACTGTTAAAAAGTTTTGTAATCGAGCCGTGTTAATCCACGAGGGCAAGATTATTAAAGAAGGTAGTCCAGTGCAGGTTGCGGATGAATATAGTAGGCTCAATCAAGCTGTAATAGATAAAGCTGTAGACCAAAGACATCAATATACAGGTAAAAATATTAAAACCGCCATACACGATAAAACAGGTAAGAAGCGTCGCAGCTTTAAAGTGGGAGAAACAATTTCTCTTGACTTGTCATGGGATAATGATAAGACTAAGGCTATTATGGTGGATTTGTATCGTAAAGACAGCAATTTGGTATCGAATTTTATCACCAACAGAGAGGGATTTCCTAAATTGCCTAGCGATAATAAATTAACTCTTGATATTGAAGCAAATTTAGGTCCAGGGTCGTATTATGTCGATATTAATCTGCTCAATCACAACGGCACCGTGAAGTATGATGTGATGTATCGTGCTGAAGAATTTATTATTACGAATGATTTTTCTGCAGTCGAGCATTCATTTGGCGGCTTAACTATGATTCCGCGCAAATGGCATACTAGTAAGAAATAATATAGAGAAGAGAATTTATTTTGATGGGTGAAGCTTGATTTTAATAATATCAAGACCCCATTTAACGACTATTCTCGCGGCAGTTCGTCCAGTCGATGCGATATTCCACAATTGATGTAGTCCTTGTAGAACATTACCTTTTTTAATCATACGATACCCGACGCGCATTAGTATAAATATATACGCATGCTTAAGGCTTATTCCAAAGTCATCAGTAACCGAACTTTTTATATAATAATTAAAAGACTGTTTGATTTCTGATCTAGATATAACCTCTGGGGAAATAATATCCCAGCTGCGATATGATAATTTTTTAGCAAGGAGATTTTGTTCGTCGCGTCTTTGAGCTGATATGCTGCCATCGCTAATTCTATATCTAAAAATAGGATAAGCGACGTTAGCTAGTTTGCCATATTTAGCAAAACTACTAAACAGGTCATAGTCTTCGGCTGGACACGTATTAGGATATAGCCCCGCCTCAATTACTGTCTGTTTACGATAAACTACTGACGAATGGCAGAATTGGTTAAAAATACA
Organism: Nanosynbacter sp.; assembly: GCA_015257635.1. Taxonomy (GTDB): domain Bacteria; phylum Patescibacteriota; class Saccharimonadia; order Saccharimonadales; family Saccharimonadaceae; genus Nanosynbacter. Next base: position 5,032 of record JABZJU010000022.1, read on the forward strand.
AAGACCAAGCCGAATATCTTTGTCGCGAGTAACGTTAATAATAAAACCAGTAGGTACGCTGTCTTGGTTAATGATTTCTGCGCCACCGCCAACGAGAACCAACTCGTCATCATTTTCCAACATATCAACCTGAGTTTTTAGTTTATGAGGCAGCCATTCGTCATCCCCGTCTATTCGAGCGATATATTTTCCTCTGGCCTCATTTATACCACGATTAAGCGAAGCGACGAGACCCTTATTCTGCTGGTTAATGAGGCGGATGCGACTATCTTCTTTTTGAAGGCGCTGAACGATTTTTTTTGTGTTGTCAACGGAGCCGTCGTTTATGATAATATATTCAAAATCAGTAAAGTCCTGAGATAGAACAGAGCGAATAGAATTTTCTATATACAATTCATCGTTATAAGTCGCAGTAATAATTGATACTAGCGGTGTTTTATCTTCAGAAGTCTTTTTTACCATATGTGATATTATAACATTTTTTATAGCGGCGTTGAAATCTTATTACCGAAATGTTATTATTATAAGCAATAAAATAAAACGAGAGATTAGATCGTGAAAATCAAACAAAAAATGAAGAAAAAAACTAGAATTATACTTGCCTCTACGCTGGCTTTAGCTTTAGTAGCGTGTGCTACAGTTGCGTATATTTACAGGCCACAACAAAATAATACTGACGCTAATAATCCCGTAGTAAAAGAGTCTACAGATAAAAAAGAAGACTCTAAGAAAGTTGACGACAATAGTACGAAGCCAGAAAAACGTGATGGATATAGTCCTGATAAACCAATTAATACTGGAGATCAGCAGTCGTCAGGGTCAAAAAAATCAGTAGTTCCAATTGTGAGCGGATATGGATTGAGTGCGGATAAGCAATATTTACAGATTGATGGAGGGGTTAACTCTATTGTTGAGAACGGTGGTAGTTGTGAATTTACACTGTATTGGTCTGGCGGGAGTGTTTCTCGTAAATCTAGTTCATTTGCTGGTCCAAGTTCGACGAGTTGTCATATGATTGAGGTGTCATTGTCGGAATTGCCATCAGGGTCGGATATATCAGTAAAGGTGAGTTATTCATCAAAATTGTATACAGGAGAGTCTTCGAATAATCCGTCATTCCGTAAGGAGAGCTTGCGGTGATTGAAATAAGACGTACGAAGTGGACGAGATTAAAATATGTCAGCTGCACGTTAGCTGTGGTGAGTGTTATTGTCTTAGGGTTTATTTTTTGGCCAAGGACTGGAGCGCTATCTCCTTGGAATGCCGGTAGGATTATCGATGATAATGTTTTTTATGATACAAATACGTTTGCTAGCGTTCAAGATATTCAGAATTTTATAAACGACCACACTCCTGCCTGTGATACATGGGGAACTGGACGGTCTGAATATGGTGGCGGTACGCGAACACAATATGCTGTTAATCGCGGCTGGCATGGTCCGCCGTATGCTTGCCTGCGTAATTATCACGAGAATCCAAACACTAAAGAAACCTCATTTGAAAAAGGCGGCGGCTGGTTTAGCGGTGGATTATCTACCGCACAAATTATTTGGAATGTGTCAAAAGAGTTTGGTATTAACCCACAGATCATGTTAGTGATATTGAAGAAGGAACAGGGGTCTTTGTTTACTGACTCGTGGCCTTTAAAGAGCCAATATAAATATGCTATGGGATTTGCTTGCCCGGACAACGGCCCAGGAAATACTGCAAATTGTTCAAGCGAATATGCTGGACTATACAACCAGTTGCGTATGGCTGCGCGCCAACTACGACTTTACGTGAATAGGCCAAATGAATATCGTTACAAGGCAGGACGAACCAACTACATCCAATACAATCCAGATGCGGCTTGTGGCGGAAGTTGGGTATATATTGAGAACCAAGCGACCGCAAGCCTGTATAACTACACGCCATATCAGCCGAATCAAGGGGCTTTGGACGCTGGTGTGGGAACTGCACATTGTGGAGCTTATGGCAATCGAAACTTCTGGAGGTTCTTCAATGAGTGGTTCGGTTCTCCGTTGAACTCTGTCAAAATTGATTCGCCATTATCCATAAAGACGGAAAAAACCGGATCAAAATTGTTTACGAATATGGAAATAACAGCATCTTTCACTATTCGTAAT
>JABZJU010000023.1 GCA_015257635.1 Nanosynbacter sp.
ATCAACCAACCTGTCGGGATTTTATATCTTCCGTCAGACATTGCATAATTTGGAATGTCGCTATATTCTTTTTGCAATTCTTCCAATTTCCACTTTTCAACCAATGCATTTTTGAAGAAAGAACCTGCACTTGGCAATTCCGCCGGGTCTGGCAATTTTTCCGAACGAATATTAAGAACTGCCACGCGAATCACTGACAAATTGACCTCACGAATATCATTTTCATCAATATATTTCTGCAAAGAAGCGTAATACGGTGGTTTCGGCTCTGATTTATTTAGTCGCAAAGTAATATTCAGAATGCAATATCGCCCTTTTTCCTTGTCGCGAAAAATGCTATTTCGATAAGAAAAATCACATTCATCAGCAGAAATAGTTACAATTGTGTCGGTTTTTGAATCGTAAGCCTCCAGGCTAATCAACGTATCGGCGATTTCTTGACCGTACGCCCCAACGTTCTGGACCGGCGCAGCTCCAGCCGTTCCAGGAATTCCCGACATAGCCTCAATTCCCTGAAGTCCAAGCCCAATAGCCTTCTCAACAACCTCGTCCCAGACTTCGCCCGCACCAATTTTCACATCAGTTGTTTCGTCAGTTTCAGAGATAACCTCAAAACCTTTGATCTTATTCAATAGTACGATTCCTTCAAAAACCTCGTCATGCGTAATCACATTACTACCACCACCCAACACAAAAATCGGCAAATTTTCCTTTCGGGCATTACGATATAGCGACACAACATCACCAGCAGAATCCGCCGTCGCCATATAGCGAGTCTCACCTCCCAATTTCATAGTTGTGTATTGTTTCAGTGATATATTAGTCATGACGTCCATGTATATAGTATATCATTTTACTCGGCCGTCATCTATGATATAATAACTTCATACGCACCCGTAGCTCAGCGGATTAGAGTACTTGGCTTCGAACCAAGGGGTCGCAAGTTCGAATCTTGCCGGGTGTACCAAAATAGCTCGTCATTATGACGGGTTTTTATTTATGACTACACCATAAAAACACCAGTCGAGCGGCTGAGCTAGCTATTCAATGGCGGATTCTGAATTCCTGACGGCATTTGCGCGGATTGCGAACCTAAAATTTGGCGAATTTGATCAGCGGTGATAATCGTGGTCGAACCGGGCGCGACAGTTCCCGCCAGCATTTGCTTGGCGACGGTATTCTCGACAGCTCGCTGGACGACGCGGCGCATCGGACGAGCTCCCAATCTTGGATCATAGCCAGCCTCGACTAGCAATTTCTTACCCTCTTCCTCGACCGCAACTTGAATTTTTTGCGGCGCCAAAGTCTTATTAACTCCCGCCAAAATCAAATCAACAACCTGCAGCAACTCATCTTTTCTTAGCGGACGGAACAAAACGATTTCATCAAAACGGTTCAAAAACTCTGGGCGGAATAAATTGGCATTAATCAGCTCGTTAATAAATGTCTGCTCGAATTGTTCCAATTGATAGCCCCGCTCAATATATTCACGAATTCTATCCGCGCCAGCATTCGACGTCGCAATTACAATCGTATCGCGAAAACTAATCTCTCGGTTATTTTCATCGCGAAGTATTCCTTCATCCAAAAGCTGCAAAAGCGTCGTCAAAACCTGAGGATGAGCCTTTTCAATTTCATCCAAAAGCACGACAGAGAACGGACGCTTCTGAACTTGAGCAGTCAAACTCCCTGGATCTCGCGCGCCATCCGCAATTAACCTAGCCACGTCATCCGGCCTGACAAATTCGTTCAAATCCAAGCGAATCATATTGCCTTCACCGCCAAAATAAACATCCGCCAAAGCTTTAGAAAGCTCCGTTTTACCAACACCAGTCGGACCAAGAAACAGAAACGCGCCAATCGGTCGATTCTGATTTCTAACACCTGTGCGCGCGCGGCGAATAGCGTCAGAAACAACCGTCACGGCTCGCGTTTGATTGATCATTCGCTGATGAATTAATGACTCCAAGTTTAACAATTTTTCCTTTTCGTCGCTCAAAGATGCTACCGAGATTTTTATGCCAAGAGTCTTTTCAATCGCGTCATCCACAGATTGCGCGGTCACTAACCCGCCACTCGCATAACTTGCCGCCGCTTCCAAAATTTTCAACGCCTTACCTGGCATTACTAAGTCCTGAACATAACGATCGCCAACACGATACGCCTCCGCCAGCGCCTGATACATATATGTCACTTTGTGCTGCGCCTCAAATAAAACCAATTGATCGCGCATAATTTTCATAGTTTCGGGTTCATTTGACGGCTGAATTGCAATTGTATTCAAAGCGTGAGCAAGCTGCGGCTTAGTCTGGGAAATTTGCAAAAATCGCTGATCGTCCATCGTTAAAATCGTCCTAAGTCTGCCCGCCTCCAAAATTGGCAATAACACATTACTCAAGTCAACCGAACCAACACCTTCTTCGAAGAATAATTGCGCATTATCCAGACACAAAATCACATTTTTCGACAGAAAAGCCTCGTTCAAAATCATCGTTACTAGATTTTCCAATTCCCCGCGACCCGACGCCACACTAATCAACGACGACGCGTCCAACATAAAAACCTGCTGATACATCAGCGAACCAGGAACGCCTCGATGTCCGTCAATCAGCATTTCCGCAAACGCCGACACGACAGTACTTTTTCCCGCACCGTCAGCACCAACCAGCGTAATATTCTGCCGCCCGCCAGAACTAAACGTTTTAAGCATCTGCCCCAGCGCCTCCTCGTGCGCAGCCAACTTAGTTGTAAACGCGCCGCCAGATACACTGACGCTAATATTCTGAGCAAATCGACTCAGCAGTGGCGTATAACCAAAAGACCAATCCCTAGCAATTCCGCCCGTATTTAACGGCTTCTCTTTATATTGGTCAATCAGCGCCTTTATTCGCTCGTACCATCGAATAGCCTCCTCGATATCATGAAAATCGATCTTCATATTCGCCAGCAAAGAATCGTGCTGCGGCAATTGCTTTACTATCGCCGCCGCCAAAACCGCGCTAGTAATCTTCGGACTTTCCGTGCTCTGCCAAATTTCAATCGCCGCCTTCCAAATCTGCTCCGTTCGATTCGGATCATCGACGGAAATATTGCGCAAGAAATTCGGCGTCAAACCCAGCCGCACTGCCAAAAATTGCCCGGCTCGCGTGCCTGTAATCGCCTCAGCAATATCAATCGGCGTCGGTCTGCGCGGCAATTTGCCCAAAACGTCCGCCGCCATCACATCGTCAATCATCTTAGGATTTTTACTAATTTCCGCAGTCTTAAGATCTTTTTCCCACCAAATCGACACCATAATCATTGGACCACTCAGACCAAATAATAGCCAGCCAATCGCCCCGTGTTCAATCAATGACCACAAACCAAGTAGCACCATCATAATGCCAACAGCTATCGCCACGATATGCCAAGCATTGCCAAACCTTACAGAAAATCGCGCCTTCTGAGCCCGCAAACTGTCGTAATTAAATCTCGGCTCTATTTCCATACAGAAACTCCCAATTGCCATAAAATAATTCCGATAAACGGCATCAGCGGCAGCACCAGCCACATAATAATTCCTACAATCATCCACAAAAATCGTAGCAATATCATCAATATCCCAATAATTATCACCATGGAGCGCACCACCGCGCCAATTACTCGCGAGAACATTTTGTCAAAAAACGCAGATAGCTGCACGGATAAGTCGCCGCCAACCGGAGCGGCTGAAATCTGGCGAAACGGATTAAATAAGGTTTTCAAAAGCAGCCCGACTGAGAAAAAATCCGCGGTTCGTAAAACCCCCAGAAAACTTTGTCGGATATATTGCAACAAGCCATTGCCATACCACCACTGAAAGATACCCACCAAAAACATATTGATATTGTAGCACATCGGCCCGGCAGAGTATAATAGACAATATGGCAAGACAGATGATTAGTACTATTATTGGCAAAAGCGTCAAGAAAGTCGCTAAATTACGCGGTGGCGGTTCAGCCTTGCCGGGTTTGGTGATTGAAAAAATTGACCCAAAATTTATTCAGAGAACGTTGGCAGATTTACCGCAAGGCGTGGTGATTATCAGCGGAACGAATGGGAAAACGACGACGACAAAAATCGTCGTAGAGTTGCTGGAATCAGTCGGGCTGAAAGTCTTCACTAATCGCACTGGTAGCAATTTTTCCCGAGGTGTGGCAGCGGCGCTACTTGATGAGGTTAATATCCGCGGCAAACTGGACGCCGACATTGCGGTTCTGGAGCTGGACGAGGCTTGGGCGGTTAAATTCGTGCAAATTGTTCGTCCGCGCTTTTCCCTGCTTCTGAATGTTATGCGTGATCAATTGGACAGATTTGGAGAAATTGACAATACAGCCGCACTGCTTCAAAAAATAGCTGAAGCCACCAGCGACACTGTCGTTCTCAACCGCGACGATCCACGAATTTTTAAGATTAGCGAACATATTCAGGCTAAAAAAGCTTTCTTCGGTACGACCAGCGAATTACTTCAATTGATGCCAACGGACGACACTCTAAAATACGGAACCGCAGTCGCAAATCAAAGCGTAGCGGCTGATGTTTTATTGAAAAAAATTAACGCTCAACAGGCAACTTTTCAAATTGACAATAAAGAAATTGACGTAGATCTGCAACTCACTGGAGTTTATAATCTTCTCAATACAGCGGCAGCGGTTGCTCTGGCTCGACAAATCGCGGGACCGGAAATTACCGATACGATTTTATCTGCGCTGGAAAATATAAAGCCAGCGTTTGGTCGTGGCGAAACGATTTACCTGAATGGCACGCCAATTGAGCTTATTTTAGTGAAAAATCCAAGTGGCTTTCGGTTGGCACTTCTGTCGTTTGCCAAAAATAATAGCGCTACGATGATCGCTGTTAATGACAATTACGCCGACGGACGAGACGTAAGTTGGTTCTGGGACGTCGATTTTTCGCTATTAAAAAACGTAGCAATGATCAGTGGCGTGCGTGCTTACGACATGGCTTTGCGACTTCAATATGACGACATTTCAATTGGGAAAATTGACACCAATATTTCGAAAGCCCTGGAGGATTTCATTAATGCCAATCCCGATGAGCCAAAACAGATTTTTTGTAGCTACACAGCCATGACAGCAATTCGTCGCTTGCTAAGCGAAAAAACCGACGTGGAGGAAATATCATAATGAAAATAACAATTGCGCAACTTTATCCGCGAGATATGAATCTTTATGGCGACTGGGGCAACACGCTAGTCCTGAAAAAACGGCTGGAGCGACGCGGCTTCGAAGTTGAGATTATCGATCACAATCCAGGCGATTCAACGGATTTTTCTAAAATTGATATTTTTGTTGGCGGCGGCGGACAAGATTCTGGGCAGACGATTATCCAAAATGATCTTCTGGCGAGAGCTGATGAACTGCGACAATTAGCAAAAGACGGCGTGCCGATGTTGATGATTTGCGGAATGTACCAATTATTTGGTCGTTTTTCCGAACACTCAAGGGCGAGGAAATTGTTGGCGCTAACATTCTGCCAATTGAAACAATTGCTGGCGACGAGCGGATGATTGGTAACATTGTCATTAGAAGCCAGGAATTTGGAGATATCGTTGGCTATGAAAATCACAGCGGACAAACTTTCTTAGATAAGACCGCCAAACCTCTTGGGCAAGTTATTAAAGGCGCCGGCAATAATATGACCGACGCAAACGAAGGTATTCGCTATAACAACATTATTGCCACTTATCTCCACGGTCCGATTCTACCTAAAAACTCGCAGATTGCAGATTTTCTTATTGGCGAGGCGCTAGAGCGACGCGGCGTAAGTTCAGACTCGGGATTGGAAAAAATTGACGATACTTTAGCGAATAAAGCGAGAGAGATAGCGTTAAAATTATCCAGATAATCCATGAAAAAAATCCGTATATATCTTAAAAAGCTATATGCATTTCTTCATAAAATGCCCGGTTGGATTTGGCTAATTCCAATCTTAATCTTAGCCATCAACGTTCGACTTACCTATTTAACAAAAGCCGATATTTGGCACGATGAAGGATATACGGCGGCCATCATTCAGCAGCCAATCAGAGAAATTATCACCATTACGACCACGGATGTCCACCCGCCGCTTTATTACGTTATTATGCACGTTTGGCAATCGATTTTCGGCAATTCCGTAGCTTCGCTCAGAGGATTTAGCGTTACGTGCGGAGTTCTGACGATTGCCCTATTATTTCTATTACTCCAAAAACTTTTCTCTAAAAGAATCGCCGTATTCGGAAGTTTTTTAGCAGCGCTAGGACCATTCTTAATTCGCTATAGCGACGAAGCTCGAATGTATGCGCTGGCGGCACTTTTGGCTGTAGCAATGACATACGCATTTGTCGTGGCGGTCGAGCACAAAAATAAGAAGTTCTGGTGGGCGCTATATGGAATTTTAGTAGCACTCGGTCTTTATACGCAATATTTTCTAGCATTAATGCTACCCGCTCATTTCGCATATATTTGGCTGAAACTTGGCAGAAATCGCACTGCCATAAAAAATATATTTAAGGACAAAAACGTTTGGCTTGCCGCAGGAACATGCTTTTTACTATTCCTTCCCTGGCTACCAGTTATGATCTCCCAAACCAGCCGAGTAAGTGACGGCTTCTGGATTCCCGAAGTCACTAAATTTACCATCCCGACAACATTATCAATGTTCTTAACTTATGACGACAGAATTGTCCGCTATTTTGGGTTGCTACTGCCGCCAATTATAATCGCAATTTCACTCATCCTAGCCAAAAAACACCCAAAATACCAAGCAGCAATTTGGATTTTAACAATTTGGCTGCTGCTGCCAATGATCATCGTTTACATACTCAGCCAGGGCCGACCAGTTTACTTAGATCGATACTTCACTTATTCAGCGCCGGCGTCTTACGGCTTGATTGCGGTATTCATCGGGCTTATTTTTTCTAATAAGAAATGGTGGCCTATTGGAATATCTATTGTCCTGGTATTATTTATTGGTCATTATATGTGGCATATCGGCGGTAAAAATATAGTAGAATCATCCTGGAACAACACCAACACAGCCATGAATCATATAAATGAAAATGTCCAGAGTAGTGATGCTATTATCT
>JABZJU010000024.1 GCA_015257635.1 Nanosynbacter sp.
ATCCATAAAGGGCATCGATGGATCCATATATTTATACAGAAAAACCAAAATACCAGCCGCATGATATTGAAGATGCGTCCGAATTTTATGATGTAATTGAACGAAGTAGCTTAACACATCAATTGTCTGAAAACCGACCATATGTCTATTGGACAATGGAAATTTATGATAAATCCAATGGTATTAAAGGTGGCGGCGGACTCGGAGTTTTAGCGGCGGACACGCGACGTGTAGCTGAAAAATTGGAAGTTCCATTCGTAGTAGTGACGCCGTTTTATCGTAGCGAATCACACCAAAAAATCACAAACCTCGCGCAAGAAGAGTTTTCAGAATCCGTTTCACCTCAAGATTACGGATTTGAATATATTGACGAAGTTTTTGTAAGTTCGAACGGTTTTCCAGACGCAAGCTTAAGCATTTTCAGGAAGACGCTCGGTTCAACACAATTTGTTACAATTTCAGAACCGAACTTTGGACAATTGTACGAAGGCGACGGATCTGGCGATCATAGACTATACCAAGAAGTAGCGCTGGGATTTGGTGGCTATAAAGCATTAAAACTCCTCGGTATTAAGCCGGCTGTTATTCAACTTAATGAAACCGCAACAATTTTTGCTGCATTGGCACGACTAGACGAGCTGTGCGCCAACGGAATGAATTTATATGAGGCCATCGTTTACGTTCGCAAGCACACACTTTACACAAACCACACGCTTCTTCAAGCGGCCGAACCGGAATTTCATCGTTCGCAATTTGAAAAATTAGTTCTGCCAAATATAAAAAGTAATGCTGTGCGCTGCTGGCTAATGGAACAATTCCGCAACGACAGACTGAGGCCGAATCTTTTGGCAATTGAACTTACTGAAGCGAAGAATGGTGTAAGTAAACTACATGCCCGTGTAGCAAATTTCCGCGATCGTAACAACGACAAAGTTAAATTTCAAGCCATTACTAATGGAATAGATCTTGAAACGTGGGTGCTACCTGAAACGTTGCAAACATATCGCGATCACGGTGTTATCGATAAATTTGGGCTGCCCACAAATGATTTTTCTGAAAAATTAGACTCGCTGAGTAGTGCGGATTTGAGATATTTGAAAAAACTCGGTCGAAAGGAATTGAATCGAGTCCTATTGAGTCGCCAAGACCAGTACGGAAAATCCATACAAATCCCAGAAAATGCAATATTATTCGACTTCAAGCGAAGATTCGCCAATTACAAACGACCTTATATGCCGTTTGAAAACCCAGATTCATTGCGCCAAATTCTCATTAGCCACAACGCACATTATATTCTGACAGGAAAAGTTCACCAAGGCGACGTGACTATGTATCAGAAATTGCTCGAAGTATTAAAATTGATTGATAACGATCCAGTCCTCAAGGAGCGTGTTCATTACATACAAGATTACGATGAAGAGTTGGGGCGAGCGTTAGCAATCGGCTCGGATGCCTCAATAAATATTCCTATTGTCGGATTAGAAGCGTGCGGCACTTCGTGGGAGAAAGACATCGCCAATTTGAAACTCCTCATCTCCACTAGCGACGGCGGCGTTGCCGATGTCCAGCCAATCGCTTGCCTGGAGGTTACCGGGAGAAACTATGAAGCCGAAGTTTCATCTCTGTACGTCAACATGCATAAAGCTGCCGCTATTTTGAAAAATGACCAATTGTTAGAAAAACATATCCGCCACCAATTAAGCAACTATTTGCCAATTATTTCTGGCGCCCGAATGATGAAAGATTATCTCAAATTTATTTTTCCAAAACCGCAAATCCAGCCTAAAAAAGAACCGCAGATCAAGCGAATTCCTATTCAATAATCACTTCAATATCAGCACCTAGCGAATTTAAGCGCGCCGCCAATTCCTCGTATCCGCGATTAATTGAATATACATCGCGAAGAATCGATACGCCTGGAGCAGCAAGCATTGCCAAAAGTATCACAACGGACGGACGAAGCGCTGGCGGAGCAACAACGTCGGCTGGCTTCCATTTTGTTGGACCAGTGATATAAACACGGTGTGGGTCAACCAACTCGATTTGTGCATTCAGCTTGCTTAGCTCTGTAAAGTAAATTGCTCGGTTTTCGTAACTCCAGTCGTGAACCAACGTGCGCCCCTCAGCCACCGTCGCGATAAGTCCCAAGAACGGCAAATTGTCCATATTAATTCCAGGAAACGGCAAGGCGTGAAGTTTATCCTTTGCCGCCTGGAGTTTGGAACGCTGCAATTTAATATCAACCAAACGAGTTTGCCCATTATTAGCAAAATATTCCTTGCTGAGTTCAAATTTAAGACCCATTTCCGCCAATGTCGCTAGTTCAATTTCCAAGAATTCAATCGGCGCACGACGAACAGTAATTTCCGAATCCGTCACCACAGCCGCCGCAATAAAGCTCATCGCTTCAATCGGATCTTCGCTCGGATAATAGTCCAGATTTTTACTAATTCGTTTACGACCCGTGATTTTCAAGGTTGTCGTACCAATTCCCTCAATTTTCACACCCAATTTCTTCAAGAAGAAGCAGACATCTTGGACCATGTAATTTGGGCTAGCATTGCGGATGATGGTAGTATTTGGCGACAATGCCGCAGCCATAATGATATTTTCCGTCACTGTATCGCCGCGCTCCGTCAACAAAATCGTTCGATCGCCAGAATTGACATCAGTTTTTGCGTGATAATAATCAGTTTCCGCCGTGACGTTCATTCCAAAATGCCTCAAGCCACTAAGATGAGGCTCAACCGTGCGCTTACCTAAATTACAACCACCAGCAAATGGCAATTTGAAATCGTCATATTGATGTAGTAGCGGGCCAAGGAACATAATTACCGTCCTAGTTCTCTTTGCTGCAGCAACATCCATATCTTCAAGCCTCAAGCGCGCTGGCGGCACGATCTCAAGATCACTACCGTCCAACCAGCGAGTTTTAACGCCAATCGAATTCAGAACCTCGATAATTCGGTTGACTTCCTCAATTCGTGCCACTTTCCTAAGCGTCGTTTTCCCCTTATTCAACAAACTCGCACAGAGAAGACCTACTGCAGCGTTTTTACTAGTCTTAACTTGTATCTCACCAGACAATTTTTTGCCGCCAGTTACCTTAAAATTCATTTTTCCGGAATGATTTACGGTCACGATATTGTTATTAAGCACTTCACTAATTCGAGCAATCATCTCAATGCTAATATTCTGACCCCCGTTTTCAATGCGGTTAATAGCACTTTGCGACGTGCCAATCGCCTCAGCTAATTGCGTCTGCGTCAAACCTTGTTTTTGACGATTTTCAGCGATTAAATTGCCGATTTTTTGAAGATACTTGTCTTTTATCATGCGTAAATTATATCACTAATGATATATACAAGCAATGATATAATAAGTATTAACGGAGGTTTAGTCATGAAAGACAAGCAAATTGAAGAACTTATAAAAGCAGAAAAAAAGCGCCAAACGGACGGCCTGGAACTGATTCCTAGCGAGAATTACGTTTCATCAGATGTACTTCAGGCGCTCGGTAGCGTTTTCACTAATAAATATTCAGAAGGCTACCCTGGTCGACGTTATTACGGCGGACAAGAAAACACCGATCAAGTCGAACAGCTGGCAATTGACCGCGCTAAGAAACTTTTCAAAGCAGATCACGCTAACGTCCAGCCGCATTCTGGCGCGCAGGCCAATGAGGCGGTTTATTACGCTTGGTGCGAGCCTGGCGACACCATTCTGGCTATGGATTTGGCTCACGGCGGACATCTTACTCACGGCGCCCCAGTTACTCGTAGCGCCAGAGAATACAACTTCATTCGCTATGGTATAAAAAATATCGACACTGGCGAAATTGACTATGAAGAAATTCGTCAATTGGCACTTAAACACAAACCAAAGATCATTTTGGCGGGATTTTCGGCATATCCACGAGAGCTAGATTACGAAAAATTTGCCGAAATTGGTAATGAGGTCGGCGCTATGCTAATGGCGGATATGAGCCACATCGCAGGGCTAATCGTTAGTGGCGTTGCCAAAAACCCGTTCGATTATGGTTTTCACGTAATTACCACAACAACTCATAAAACTCTGCGTGGACCACGAGGCGGGCTGATTCTTAGTCGAGGAATAGTTGGCAATCCATTGAAAAAACCAGAGAAAACTCTCGAGAATTTACCTACGTTGATTGATCGAGCAGTATTCCCTGGCACGCAAGGCGGACCGCATATGCACACCATCGCTGCAAAAGCCGTAGCGTTCGGTGAAGCTTTACAGCCAGAATTCAAAGATTACGCCGAGCAAATCGTGAAGAATGCGAAAAGACTGGCGGAAGAGCTGCAAAAGCGCGGTTTTAAGTTAGTGACTGGCGGCACCAGCAATCACCTAATCCTGGCAGATATTCACAGCAGCTTCGGTATTGATGGCAAGGAAGCGGAAATCGCTATGGATAAAATTGGTCTGACACTGAATGCTAATGCGATTCCAGATGACCCACTACCAAGATTTAGGCCAAGCGGCATTCGCTTAGGCACTCCAGCCATCACGACGCGAGGCGCCAAAGAAGACGACATGAAAAAAATCGCAGAATGGATGAGGCGGTCAATAGATAATCGCGACAATGATAATGAGTTGGCTGAACTACGCAAAGAAGTTATGGAATTCTGCCATATTCTACACGATATTTAAACCCGCACATAAAAAACTCCGGTATAATGCCGGAGTTTTTTTATTTACATACTTAGCCAATTAACAGCCTGTACCAATTGTTCGCTCTTCTACAGTGTCCTTTGAGAAGTTGTAGTACTTAACTTTAGCACCCTTATTGCCTGTACATGGCGCATACTCAATAGTGTTAGCTTCTGCAGGAGCAGTACCAGCAGCAAGAGTACCTTCCTTAACTGTCTTTGCATCCAGGTAGTATGGCTCTCCAGAATCAGCAGCATTTGTTAAGATTGTCAAGCCGGTTGGATAGCTACTCTTTGCTGTGTTGTATAGCTCAGCTTTCTTAGCAACAGCGTCAGCAGCAGATTTAGCAGCAGATGTCTTTGCTTGGTTTTGCAAACCGTTGTATGCAACCAAAGAAACGACTGTCAAAATTGCGATGATCACGATAACGATCAAAAGCTCAACTAGTGTAAAACCTTGATTTTTGATATTCTTTGTAGTCACGATAATGTGCCCCCTAAATTGTTAGTTTGATTTGTAACTTGATAATACTACAACGTTTTTAAAAGCGCAAGCGTTTTTTAATATATATATCTATTTTGCACTGGTCGTAAGAATAAAGACTCTGTTGGACTAATTCTATCTACATTAGTACCATCACCGATTTGCCCCTCATTATTTAACCCCCAGCAGTACGAGCGTTTATTTGTCATAATGACACAGCCACGGTTCGCTCCAGCAGACAAACTAACAATCTTCTCTCCTGCAGGCAGTCCGTAATCAACTTGCATAGGTTTATATGTCCATCTAGTTCCGTCGGGGGAATCATCGTATTTCCTATTTGCCCCCAGTTGCCCCATCTCATTATTTCCCCAACAATAGACTTTCTTAGTACCAGCATCGTTCAACAAGGCGCAAGAATGAGAAATACCAACTTCAACCTGCAGCGCCACCCCAGGCAAACCACCGACCAACTTCGGCTCAATATGCTTCTTAGGGTTACCGCTCCCTGGAGATCCAGATTGACCAAGCCCAGCACCGCCCCAGCAATACACCCTGCCTGCATTGGCGATAGCACAGGTGTGAGTTACATAATTAGGATCTTTTGTCCACCAATATCCATCCTGAGATATATCAACCACATCCTCCAATCCCTTAACTCGAGTAGCTAGACTATACTTATCGCCAGCTACTGGACCAACGCCCAGTTGCCCAAACCTAGCCTGCCCCCAACAGTAAGCCCTTTTTTCGGTAGTTATAACACACATAGTCCGTGAACGAGATCCGCCAGTTGACAACTTAGTGGCAGAATAATTATTAGGAATTCTATTAGGTCCGCCCGAATTAATCATCGCTGGCACCGAGCTATGGCCGGGACTACCTGGACTACCATAACCCAACTGCCCCCAGTCATTTCCGCCCCAGCAGTACACCTTACCTGATGCAATAGCGCACGAAGTATCGCCCGTCCCTCCAATTGCGCTGATTTTATTTCCAGAAAAATCCGAGATTGCAGATGCGCCAACAACTTTAATCTCAATCGGTACCGGAGAATAGCTACCCCCAAAATCACTATTGCCCAGTTGCCCAGACCTATTATCGCCCCAACAGTATATTCTCCTGCCAGTACTTGATTTAGTTAACACACAACTATGATGTTGTGCTGTAAAAATATCGATAATCTCACCATTCCTCATATCGCCAATAGAACGAACTTTCACTGGAATATTAGAGTCGCTAGTAGTTCCATCACCCAATTGCCCCATATTATTTTTACCCCAACACCATACATTATTCGACAGAATCGCACACGTACGGTTGGTGCCGCTTACTGTACGCGTTGCATCAATATCGGCTGGCCAAGTAACTGATTTTTTTACAACAGCAGTATAAGTCTTAAGAACCACACCACTGCCATTTGTTATTTCAACACGACCAGTAGATGAAATTTGAGCGGTAGCAGCCGACAAAGCCACACCAGACGACGCACCTTTAGTTGACGCCTCCAAATTGCCAACTTCAAAAGTCGTTCTTAACTTACTGTTCTCAAATACATATCTATTACCAGGAAAAGTTACAGCCCCCTTGCAATTGGTTTCTGGACGAAGTGGCCCAGTTCCACCAGGAGCCGAACTCCATGATTGCTCAGCTCCATTGGCGTCCAAACAAGCATTAGCGTAAGCCGTACCTGCCTCACCAGCCTCCTGGGCTAATTTATAATAGTACTCCTCCTGAGAGTAAATATACGATTGAGTCACTACCCTCATAGCGCCAGCCAAAAGCGCCAATATAAAAGTGCTCATAAGTATGATCAGCACCAGAGAATAGCCATTTTTTCGTTGAATCATAGGTTATTTATCTTTCGTATTGTTAAGGTTTGCGAATCAGAAACTTGCTTGCTAGGTGAATGAAT
>JABZJU010000025.1 GCA_015257635.1 Nanosynbacter sp.
GGAGTATGCAAGGAAGGTTTAATGAATAAAGAAAATAAAGTCATATTAATATCATCCGTATTATTTTTAATAAGTATTACGGCAACTTTCCTTATTATTAAAAATCCTGACAGCAATCAATACACAACTATTCTGTCATCATCCCAAAACACTAACGAGAATCAAAGTAGTCAAAATAATACTCACGAGCAATCATCAGAACAGAAAGTTATTACCGAATTACTAAATTCCACCTCCAGCACCTACGGCAACCGTGAATTAAAAAAGTATTCAATAGTAAAAGAGCAGGGCGAATTTAAGCTGGTTACACTAGAAATTTATAGCGAGAAATTCAAATCTACCTACAACACGTATGCAGTCCTAAGAAATAATTCAGTCATAACAGGTGTTAATGATAGAAAATCCCCAGACGCCTTAAAAAATATTGGCGTTCCTGCAGATATTATAAACGAATATAAGAGGAATCGATCTGATGTATAAAAAGTTGTCTATCGCTCTTTGCTTTGCTATATCTTTTGCTATTACTATGCAGCCAGTATCTTTGGCGGCAGGATATCCCGATTCATATGTAACAAACGATATTCTTTGGTATAAAGAAAATGATTCAACAACTTGTTCCGGATCATCTTCTAATGGAGTATCAGGATCTGATAACCAAGAAAAGATTTGGGGATATCTACGCAACGCAGGATTAAGCGCCGAACAAACAGCTGGCGTGATGGCTAATATCCAGGCAGAGTCAGGATTTAGCCCTACCAGACACGAAGTAGGCCAAGGATGGGAATCTGGAGGCTGGGGACTCGCCCAGTGGACATTCGGAAGGCGAACGCTTATAGCTAACAAAATACCGTCTGAGTTAAAAAAATATTACAGCCAAGAGTATGGTGGCGCACCTAACGACAAGGGTATGGTCGATTCTATTCCAGTAGAAGACAACGACAAGCTATTGATCTTCGAATTAGAGTATTTAGTGCAAGAGGGAACAGAAAGACCCGTTACTGCTCGTGGATTTGGCACCGCTTCAAATTCATGGGAATTATTAAAAACCCTGAAGACAGTTGATAACGCCACTGTTTTTTGGCATGACGATTTTGAAAAATCAGCCATGACAAAAGATGAAGTTAAAAATATACGCGGTACCGCCGCTCAAAAAATCTATGAAAGGTTTAATGGCACGGGCGGAAGTGGAGGAGGATGCTCTTCGTCAAGTGGTGGCGGCGACTTTATTGACTATGTCAAACGTTATGCCTGGCCAGAAAGAACTGTACGTACAGATAAAAAACCTGAATATGCAGAAGCTATAGAAAAAGCGAAAAAAGAGAACAGATTTACTGGCGGTACGTGTTATGGCGGCGGTGTTGATTGTGGCGCGTTTGTAACAACAATTTTGAACGACAGTGGGTTTGATAAAAATTATAACTACGGAGGTGAGGGCGGCAAAGCTGGACCGACTGGCGTACAGAGAGCGTGGGCAGAAGCCAACTGGCAAACTCTTGGTAACGGTAGCTCAATCAACGTAGCAGATCTTAAACCTGGTGATGTCGCCCATAGTCCAGGACATACATTTGTTTTTGTTGGTAATATAGACGGATTTAACTCAAATATAGCGTCTGCCTCATTGTGTGAATACGCCCCAAAAGCAGGCAACGAGAGTTTAACATCACCAAGCGTAACTTGGTTTAGGAAGAAATGATGAATAAAAAAATAATTAGCAGTATATTAATATTATTATCAGCCAGTACATTAGTATATGGCGTCATAACCTACGTAAATAGATATGACACTACTCCAGTTTACCTACTGACCTCGCCCGATAAGGCTGAAATTACTACTGGCAATCAAAAATTTATCGGCTCGCAAGTCGTATATTTAAAACCAGGAACATACAATTTTAAAGCATCAAGAAGTGGCTTTAAAGATGAGAATATTAATGTCGAAGTAAAGAGAGGCAATCCGTTAAGGATAATTTTTGCACTCACGCCCACGACAGAGGAGGCCATTAAAGAATTACAATCTTCGTCCAAAACTTCAGAAATAGACAGAGCTACAACAGACAGACTTGCTAATGAACAAAAAAAGCTAGAAGACGCCAATCCTATAATTAAAAAATTACCAATAAAAAACTTAATTTATTCAATTGGATATAAGGCAGACCCTAACCATAGGAATGGAGTTATCGTAGAAATCGATACTGTAGAAGGATATAGAAATGCTGCTCTCAATAAGATTAAAGAGCAGGGATTTGACCCGTCAAAACTAAATATCACATTTAGAAACTACGCTAATACATTTACGGAGTAATTATGAATCGAAGTAATATTATCATCGGCAGCATTACATTAGCAATACTAACGTTAATATTGCTAGCGATTATGTTCATCCAGCCAACACATACTATATCTATAACTTTCGACAAGGAAAACCTATCGGCGAAAATATATCGCAACACAGGTAAAAGCACTTCCGAAATTACCTCGATAAACGGTAATTCTAAAATACAGTTATCAGACGGCAAATACATAATAAAAACATCATCTAAATCTGGTTCTATCAATGAGAATTCCACGGAATTTACAGTAAAAGGATCTGATGAAAATATATCTATAAAAACTGAATATAGCCAAAAATTCATGTCTAGTAAAATAAATGAATATAGAAGTGATATTTCAGAGGTATTATTTGCCAAATATCCAGAGTTAAAATCATCTTTTATACTCCAGAAAGAAATTATCCTAGGAAATAATGCTGACTGGTATGCAGCCAGTTATCAGCGCGGGGTTATAGATAGAAATTCCGGCGACACCTACACTGTTATTCTGAAGAAAGAAAATAACAAATGGGCGATTAAAACTAAGCCACAAATAATCAATACTATATACAACACCAAAGATATACCAGAAGATATTTTATCAGAAACAGCCTCCAGATTATCTCCGTTTTCTGCTAACTCTTAAGTGGCATAATAATGTGCGTATAATCAGGATTTTTTACTTGCTCGCGAATTACGCACGGCGACAATTTACCATTAAACGAAAATACGATTTCATCCGCGTCAATAATATTCAAAACCTCTGTTAGGTAGCGCGAATTGAGAGTAACTTGACCATCTGCGGATATTTTGGCTGTTGCCTCTGAGGTGTTCTCGCCAAGTTCAGACGCAATCGAATGAATAGAAAGCAGAGAATTTTCCTCTGATGCGGTAATTGTAATTCCACCACCAGATTCACGCGCGAATAATGCCGCAATTTTCGTAACTCGACTAAAATCAGACTTCTTAATAACAATCTCAGTTTCCGCGGTTGCTGGAATCAATTGGCGATAATCAGGGAATTTCCCGTCAATTAATCGACTAACAATTTCCATATCCCCCGTCTTAAAACAAACTTGAGAATCGTCAAAAAGAACCGTAATTTTCTTCTCATCACCGACGCTCTTACTGACTTCCGCCAGAGTAGAAGCGGGAATAATAGCTGAAACTTCATTATCCGACTTTATCAGACGCTTTTCTGCCAGCCTGTAGCCATCAGTAGCAGCCAAGTATAGCGATCCTTCGTAATTGTGCCAATAAACTCCCGTAAGCACTGCTCGCGTAACGTCAGAACTAACAGCCAACTTCGTTTGAACTATGGCTTTCTTTAAATCCTCGACATCAATTTCATATTGCATAGCGGTCTTTTCATCAATTGTAGGCAGCTCAGGATACTCGTCAGCCACCACGCCATTGATAACTGATGAGAATTTTCCTGAAGTTATATGAAGATGCTCGTTTTTAGTTTCAAGTTCCACCGGGCCGCTTGGTAAGTTTGTAATGAATTCTGACACCAATCGGGCAGGGATTGTAATAGATCCATGATCTTCAATTTTCGCACCAATGTATTGAGTGGAAGCAATTTCCAAATTCGTTCCAGCAATCAATAATCTTCCTCCGTCAGTGCGAAGTAAAATATTATTCAATATCGGCAGTTCATTGCGACTTGATGCAATATCTTTGATTAGATTAAGTGCTTTTGCAAGTTTTTCTTGGGTGACTGATACTTTCATTATACTTTCCTTAATTTTTAATTAGTCTTAATAGTAATAGGTGCTGTGGAAACTGGGTAAAAAATGTGTTCAAACAGGGGTAAAATGGCGATAAAATAGGTGGAAAACTCTGTGTGCTATTTGTGGACTTTATAGTGGATATTTGTGTATTATTCCACTGTCTGCTGACTTGTCGTTTTCTTTCCACAGATCTGTGTGTTGGTAAGTCACCGCGAAAACACAACATCTGCACAGCTTTTCCACAATTAATGAACATATAATTTATCCTTAATGTCGTTAATTTGCTCGCGAATACTGACATTTGTAAGGCTTTCCTTGGTGATTTTTTCAATTGAATGCATAGCGGTTGTGTGATCTTTTCGTCCAAGCTCTTGGGCAATTTTCGGAAAACTCATTTTCAGCTCACTACGCAGAAGGAACATTGCAATTTGCCTTGGCATCGCGATAAATTTGTCTCGTCTGGATGAGCACATATCTTTTACATCAATATTATAATAGCGCGCCGTCTTATCAATTATTTGTTTGGCGGTTATATGTTGCGGTCTATTGCGTTTAATATCTCCCAAAATTCCTTCAGCCGCCGCTAAATCAGGAGTGAAATTCTGCATTTCCGCATAAGCAAGCAGTCGATTCAAAGCGCCTTCCAGCTCGCGAATGTTCGTCTTAAAGTTGGTCGCCAGATATTCTACGACATCGGAATCTAGTTCAGTGTTGCTGAGTTCAGCTTTTGCTTTAACGATAGCGCAACGAGTTTCATAATCGGGCATCTGAATATCAATTGCCATACCCCATTCAAATCGACTACGCAAACGATCGGTTAGAGTAGGAATACTTTTTGGCGGTTTATCTGAGCTAATAATGATTTGCTTATTGTTCTGATGAAGATCGTTAAATGTATGGAAAAATTCGTCCTGAGTTTTTTCTTTCCCGGCGATAAATTGCATATCAT
The DNA here is from genome assembly GCA_015257635.1 of Nanosynbacter sp. Taxonomy (GTDB): domain Bacteria; phylum Patescibacteriota; class Saccharimonadia; order Saccharimonadales; family Saccharimonadaceae; genus Nanosynbacter. The sequence continues at coordinate 4,991 of JABZJU010000025.1, forward strand.
CGACAATCAATACATCGACATTGCGATATTTATCAGAAAAACCTTTTTTCTTGAAACGAATAGAATCCAGAAACTCATTAACAAACGTTTCCGTAGTGATGTAAAGCACGCGCGCCGAAGGTTGTTTTTTAACTATCTCGTTACCAACAGCTTGCATTAAGTGAGTTTTACCAAGTCCAGAGCCTCCATAAAGATAGAGCGGATTATATTTTTCTCCTGGATGTGCGGCGACCGCTTGGCAAGCGGCATAGGCAAGATCATTACTTGAGCCAACGATGAAGTTGTCAAAGGTATACCTGGGATTAAGATTACTAGAATGAGATTTCCTCGATGGTAGAATCAGCGGCTTCGCTGGTTCTTGTTGTCCACTTTTATCAACTTCACGATTAACGCGCGGTTTTTTATTGCTAGATTCGACGTTATAAGAAATAGACGGGGCATTAATACCGTTATGAGACAAGGCTTCTAATATTTGCGGATGAAATCGCTTTTCAAGTTGAGTTCTAGCAAAAATATTCGGCGCAATTATAAGAACTTCTTTGTCGGAGATTATTTCCAATTTGGTATTTTTGAACCACGCAGTAAACGACGAAGACGATACAGTTACTTCAATCTCACCTAAAACACCCTGCCAAACCGCATGACTATCCACGAAAATTACTCCCTCAAATTCTGTTAACTGTCTTTACTATAGCAAATAAGGGGAGTTTTCCACAAGTATAAACGGAGTAGAAAGGTTACTATTCAAAACAGGGGTGGAGTTTTCCACAATTAAAATTCTCATCTGTTAAAATTGTGGAAAAATATACGTCGATAGTGGAAAAGTTATTGTCGACTTGCAAAAAGTACTGAAAGAATATATACTATTTATTGATATGCCAAAGCGAACATTTCAACCACACACCCGACACCGCGCAAAGACGCACGGTTTTAGGGCACGAGTTTCTACCAAGGCTGGTAGGATGGTTTTGAAGCGCCGCCGCCTAAAGGGCCGCGCTAAAATTGCTATTTAATTGATAGCTAAAAATTATCCCGTCGATGAAGGCGGGATTTTTTGATATAATTGTAAAATATGTTACAACAATGTAATCGGTTTCACGGTCATGGCAGTCTTAAGTTTGTCTATAAAAATGGACAGGCGGTTCGTTCGTCTATAGCCACGATAAAATATGTGAAGAATCCGTATCGAAATCATAGTAGGTTTGCGGTTGTTGTTAGTAAAAAAGTCCTAAAATCAGCGGTGCGTCGGAATCGCATACGTCGACGTGTTTATGAAATTATTCGCTTGGAACTTCCTAATATGAAAAATGATCAAGACGTGGCTGTTATTATATTTTCGGCGGAGGTTCTATTGATGTCACATAAAGACCTGAAGCAGACGATAAAGAATCTTTTCTCTCAAGCTCAACTGTATAAATAGGCAATTTTTTGCTATAATTAAGGTATGAGTTTTTTTGATGAGTTTATCGTTCGACCGATTTTAAATTTACTAATGGCTATTTATAGTATAATTCCAGATTTTGGTGTTAGTATTATTATATTTACAATTATAGTAAGACTTTTACTTTGGCCGCTAATTAAGAAGCAACTTCATCAAGCAAAGGCAATGCGTAAAATGCAGCCAGAGTTGGTGAAGATCAAAAAACAGTACGCGAAGAATCCACAAATGCGTAATTTAGCGATGATGGAACTTTATAAAAAGCATAATATTAGTGCTTTTGGATCAATCGGTGTTATGATTATTCAGTTTCCGATTTTGATTGCAATGTATCGAGTGGTGCAGATTTTTGTTTCTAGTCGCACCGACTTAGGAAAATATGTTTATGATTTTATGAAAAATCTGCCGGTTGCTAATAAT
>JABZJU010000026.1 GCA_015257635.1 Nanosynbacter sp.
AAGATAAAGCAAGCAAGCGTGCTTGGCAGATTTATCGATGGTTACGTCTAGCACAATTCCCACCAAGAACACCAAATATACACCAAACAAAGTTGCAGTAAGTACGGTCATCGTTGCGACTTCTGCAGCGTGACCAGGGAACATAACAGATGTAATCCAATAGGTAAACGCGACAGTCACGCCAGTAATTAAAGCAATCGGCGCAACAGCCAGCAAAGTATCATGCCAGAATCGCTTCGGATTTATTCGATGCTTCGGCGTGGGAGGAAATAGCGTCCACATGAGAGTCGGCATAGTCACCAGAAAGATATTCATAAACGTAATATGGCGAGGCGAATACGGATAATTCATATCAATAAAAATCGTCGCAAGAAGGAGCGTCACGCCGTAAATAATTTTATGGAAAAACAGAACAGCGATGACTTCGATTGCTTGCATAATTTGATTGCCCAATTTCATCCCCATCGGGAGGGAAGTGAACGAATTGTTGAGCAATATAATGTCGGAAACTCGACGCGACGCTGGAGCGCCCGCGTACATCGCCACACCGAGGTCAGCCTTTTTCAGAGCCAGAGCGTCATTCACACCGTCGCCAACCATACCAGTAAATTTTCCCGATTGCTGGAATCGATTGATCAAGCGCTCTTTTTGGTCTGGCAAAACTCTGGCAAAAATCGTGTAAGTATCGGCAGCCTTATTAAATTCATCTTCACTAAGCGCCGCCAAATCTTCGCCTAAAATCGCCTTTTCTGGATGTTTAATTCCAGCTTCCTTAGCGATGTATTGAACTGTGCGCGGGTTATCGCCAGAGATTACGCGAATAGTTACGCCTTGACTCTGCAAAAAATCCACCGTTTCAACAACGCCATGACGCAGGGAATTGCGCAGAACAACCGCACCAATTGCCGTTCCAGAACCGTTTTTTAAGTCTTTCAATTTGGTTTTATCGTCCGAAAATTCAGCCAACATCAACACGCGCAAACCATTGTCCGCCCAATCATTCAACTTCTTCTGGGTTTCCTTATCTACTGGCGCCAACTTCGACACGAACTCTGGCGCGCCCATCATCAAAGTCCGAATTTCACCGTCAATATTCGCCCTCACGCCAGCCATTTTACGCGCCGACGAAAACGCCATCACTTCCAGAACTTTCGTATTTTTTGGCGACGTAGCTTCCGTCAAAATTGCACGGCCAGTGATATTTCCACCGCTGGTTTCATGAGCAATTAACGCCGCAAAGCTGGCAATGTCAGAGTCTGAATAGTCATTTTTATCACTGAAAGCCGCGACTTTTTCAAGCGTCACTTCATCGCTAGTCAAAGTGCCTGTTTTATCTACAGCCAACAAATTCAAAAGCGCCATGGCTTCAATTGCTGACAATTTTTGTGGCAAGACTTTCGCCTGGGCTAATCGCAGTGAGCCGAACGCCAAAAGCAACGAACTCGCCAACAATAAGCCTTCCGGTACGACCGTAACCGCCGCCGAAGTGATAGTTTTTAAGATGACGACGACGTTATCGCCAGAGAAATAATAGACGATAGCAATAAGTAACGACAGGACAATTGCGCCGTAAGTCAAGAAGTAAATTGCGCGCCAAATCGCTAATTGCAGAGGTGTGAGTTCTGGTTTGTAACGTTTCAGGACTTGGCTAATCGCGCCAGCTTTCGTGTCGTCACCAATCGCAATTACTCGCGCCGTGCCCTCGCCAGCCAAAACCGTCGTCGCCGCCAGTACGACATCGCCGTCCTTTTTCTCAATCGACGCAGACTCGCCAGTCAACATACTTTCATTCAGCTCCAAGCCTTTTGACTCAATAACTTTCGCGTCCGCCGGTAATTCATCGCCAGCCTGAATAAGGATCTCATCGCCAATCTTAAGCTCATCATAACCGACCTCGACAACATTTCCATCTTTCAACAATCGAGCTTTCGGCGCGCTCATCAGCTCCAATTGCCGTAAAACTCGCTTAGCCCTTAGCTCCTGAATAATGCCAATCGTCGAATTCACGACAATCACCACCGAAATAAACCACGCATCACGATATTCGCGAACATAAACCAGCGCGCCAGCCAGCAGAAAAATCACCACGACGATAGGGGAAAGCAGATTCCGCTTAATAATGTCCAGGTAGTCGCGCATTAGCTCGTTTGAATCCTCCTATACCTAAACCTTGCGCCAACTCGCCAATTTCCGTACGCGTCAGAATCGAATTGATATATCTCGCCATTTTTCACTTCAGAAATCAAAACCAAGGCGGGATTATACGGCGCCAAAGTTTTATAAAAATGCAAATCTTCATCCGTAACGTGCTTTCTTCCAGGAAAAACTTCACGGAATTTGCGCTTGCCAATATCTTCAAAATATCTCGGCTGACCTTTTGGCGGAAGACATAATTCCGCACGCATACCCATTCGAGAAATTATCTTTTTAACGTCAGACAAAATCAACGGCGAAGTCGCCTCCAAATACATCATCAGCTGCTTTTTATTCGTCAAAAACACCGACGCCTTAGCAGTGCGACTAACATCGGCGTGCCACAAAATTATCGATTGAACATCAATTGGAAAACCAAATTTTTCCTTAGCAATTCGCTCCAGCGCCAGCTCGTCGTACGTCGCCTTATTCATAGATAATATTTTACCATTTTTTTATGAGGTGCGCGAGATGGCAAAGATGTGAAATCTAATAGCCAGCCTGCATGGTCGATTCGACTGCTTGACGGGAAATATCCAAGCGGCTTTTACCCTTAAACGCATCTTCTGGATGTTTTTTTCATTCACCCTCTTAATACTGAATCTAAAACCTTGGATGAATTCTGCAAATGGCAATTTTAATATCGCGTTCTGAAGCCTGCCAGCATGGTAGAATAAAACTATGGATTTCAATACTCGTTACGCTAAATTAAATGATAATCAACGACAAGCAGTCGACTATATTCACGGATCGCTTTTGGTAATTGCTGGACCAGGAACGGGGAAAACCGAGCTTCTAAGTATGCGCACTGCCCAAATCCTAAGACAAACCGACACTTTACCGAACAGTATTTTATGCTTGACGTTTACCGAAAGTGGTGCCACAAATATGCGCCAACGGCTCCGTCAGATTATCGGCGAGGACGCGTATAAAATTGCGATTCATACATTTCACAGCTTCGGCACGGAAATTATTAATCAACATCGCGAGTATTTTTTCCGTGGTGCTGACGCTCAGCCAGTCGACGAATTGACGCAATATCAAATTATCTCTGGAATACTTGAAGATCTTGATTGGCGGAATCCATTAAGCGTGAAAAACAACGGGGAATTCGTTTATATTAAAGACCTCATCCGAATAATTTCCGAGTTCAAGCAAAGCGGCTTAACGCCGCCAGAATTACGGGCAATTATTGAGGACAATCAAAGCACAATCGCCGAAATCGCGCCAGACATTCAGCAAGTATTTTCCGCCAAAATATCGAAAAAGACAATTGAAATGTTTGCGCCGATAGCTGAGAAAATTGCCAATTTAGCCACCAAAAATCCTGACGAGAAAAACTCAAAATTGCCAGCCTCAATCACGCCATATGCCAACGTTTTAGCACTGAGCATTGCGCACGCCGCCCAGGAAGTGATTGATGAAAACTCAACAAAACCACTGACTGCTTGGAAAAATAAATGGTGCGAAAAAAATGCCAATGGCGAATTTGTCCTGAAAGATTTTACCGCCGCAGAAAAATTATCTGCCGCAATTGACGTTTACGAAAAATACGTAAATATTTTATCCGAGCGCTCGTTATTTGACTACGACGACATGATTTTATCCGTTATTCAAGCCTGCGAATTTCACCCAGAACTACGCGCAAATCTCCAAGAGCAATTCCAATTCATCATGGTCGACGAGTTCCAGGACACAAACTTGGCGCAACTTCGATTGCTGTTCAATTTGACCAGCGAGAACGACGATAATCCAAACATCATGGCGGTCGGCGATGACGACCAAGCAATCTTCAGCTTCCAAGGCGCAGACGTGGGCAACATCCAGCGCTTCCGCCAGCATTATCACGACCCAAAAATCATCGTTTTGACCGACAATTATCGTTCCGCCGAGAACATTTTATCCTCAGCGCGAGACGTTATCACCCAAGGTGCGGATCGACTGGAAAACACAATTGACGGGCTATCAAAACAATTGACCGCACACGCAAATAGCGAAGGCTCAAAAGTCGAAATCCAAGAATTCTCATCTGTTAGCGAAGAGCGAGCGGGAATTGCCAAACAAATTGCCGAGCTAATAAAAAATGGCGAGAAACCAGAAAACATCACGATTATTGCGCGCCACCACAAAGAACTCATTGAAATTCTTCCGCATCTTTATAAGGAAAATCTTTTTGTCAATTACGAGCGTCACGACGACATTCTGGAGCAAGATATAATTCAGATTCTGGACAAATTAGCGCGAACTGTCGTGGCGATTAGCCAGAATAATTTGGACGTTGCCAATAGTTTATTGCCAGAAATTACGGCTCATCCAGCGTTTGGATTTTCTGCACTGGACATCTGGAAATTGAGCCTTCAAGCTTACAAAAATCGGCAATTGTGGCTGGAAAGTATGCTGGCGAATAGCGTATTTAAGGAATTTGCGGAGTGGCTTTTGGAGCGCGCTAAGGACGTGCCGAATTTGCCACTGGAAGAGCAATTGGACAATTTATTAGGCTTAACTAGCGATGAAAGCAGCGATCTTCAGGTTAATTCTCTCGCCAATTTCTATTTCTCGCCAGAAAAGCTAGATAAAAACCCAGAAGCATATCTGACAATTCTGGAAAGTTTGCGCACTTTGCGTCAAAAACTTCGTGATCGAATCACCGATAAAAATCCAACTCTGGAAGATTTTTTGGAATTTATTGACCTGCACATTTCGACAAAAACTCGCTTAACACAAATTCGCACACACGCAAGTTCACTCAGCGGTGCCATAAACTTAATGACCGCGCACAAATCCAAAGGCTTGGAATTTCCGCACGTTTTTGTGATTGGGGCAATTGACAGCGCTTGGGGCGAGAAAGTTCGTTCACGTAGCCGAGCTATCCGATATCCCGCAAACCTCCAACTTCAGCCAGCGGGCGCCACTTACGACGAACGACTTCGATTATTCTTTGTGGCGATGACTCGCGCCAAAACCACATTGACCATGACTTATTCTCAAACCAACGATTCTGGCAGCGACACGATAATCGCCAGTTTCTTGACGAATTGCACGCCAACCATCATTCCGACCAGCGATGATCCAGCCGAACAGATTGAACTCGCTGAAACCGATTGGACGACGCGACTAACTTCACCAATCGTTCCGGAATTAAAGGATTTATTGACGCCAGCGCTGGAAACATACAAACTTTCTGCGACACATTTGAACAACTTCCTCGACATTTCACGTGGCGGACCGCAAAATTTCTTATTGAACAATTTACTACATTTTCCATCCGCCAAAAATTCCGCCGCAGCTTACGGAACCGCGATTCACAGCAGCCTTCAGCAAGCACATTGCTCATTCAGCGCCGATCATCAATTGCCAAGCACCGAACAAATCCTCCAATTCTTCCAAAAATCACTCGAGAGCCAGCATTTGCCAGCGGACGATTTTCAATTGTATTTGGACAAAGGGAAGTCGGCTTTGACCGCGTTCTTAAACGCCAAATCTTCAGATTTTCACGACACGGACTTGGCGGAATTAGACTTTTCAAACCAAGGCGTAATTATAAATAACGCCAGATTGACTGGTAAGCTTGACGTTGTCGACATCGACAAGCAAAATAAAACCATCTTCGTAACGGATTATAAAACTGGCAAGCCATCGCATTCTTGGAAAGGTTCGGCTGATTACGAGAAAATCAAACTTCATAAATATCGTCAGCAATTGATGTTCTATCAGCTGCTGGTCGAGCATTCACGCGATTATGGCAATTTCACGTTTACTGGCGGGCGACTACAATTTGTCGAGCCAGACATGAAGACCGGCGATATTCTTATCTTGGAAGATACATTCTCCAGAGAAGAGCTGACTGAATTTACGCAACTAATTGAGATTATTTGGCAAAAAATCACCACGTTAGATCTGCCGGATATTTCTGACTATTCGGCGGATTATAAGGGAATGTTGCAATTCGAAAAAGACCTGCTGGCGGGCGAAATATAAAAATATTCTAGTATATTGTTGCATTTTTTTATAATTAGTGTTATTATAATAAACGCTTTTGTTGGTAGAGCTGATTCTATATCGTGCTCTCCAGGAGCACAGTCATAGGGTCGGCTCTTTTCTTTAGGAAAGAGGTGAAGGCGATGTTTGAAGATCGCTCTAGGGAGGCATACCGTAAGGCTGCCGAAGCCGTCCAGAATGGTACGGCAGACAGTACCCAGATAGCCATGAATACCCGGGCCGCCAAGTATGTCGGCAAGATGGGCGACGACGCTCGGGCTGCACAGAAGGGAGAGCTCAAGTCTAACTAGATTTTGAGCCATCCTAACTGACGGTCGCAGATCTTAATCTACGAAAAAGCTAACTTAGTGTTAGCACAAGAGCGTCCGTCCGCTCCTGGCGTGATTCAGCCAGCCGGTAATCCGGAAAAAGAATCAAGGGACATGTTAGATCGGAATCCCTCTATCTCGCATGAGAAAGAGGACGGGGGTTCGACTCCCTCCATGTCCGCTGGGAAG
>JABZJU010000027.1 GCA_015257635.1 Nanosynbacter sp.
TTCTAATTCTGAAAATCGTTTGTTTTTTACTGTAAAATCTGGTGAGCTGTAAGCATCAGGTTGCGCTAAAAAATTGCTTAAATCAGCTCGTTCATTTTTCAGAGAATCCATATCTAAAGAAATCTTTGCCATATCTATAAAATTATATCATACATTGACAAATGTTTCTCAGTATTGTATTATATGGTGATAATGAGAGAATGCAAGGTTGATTCGCGTGATTTGGTTTACGAAAATACTGATAAGTTGGTCGATGTTGGAAAATCGTCTGAGCTGGTGCAGTGTATTGAAGATCTTCCAGAGGATATCCCAGCAAACGATCCGAGAGTTGAATTAATTGTGAAGAGTTTGTTTAAGATTGATACCAATCCAATAGAGAAGCCAGTTTCACTACGCGATTTAAATGAATCAATTAAAGGCAATATTGCCGGTGAAATGAAAATATCTATATATGAGGGTGAGTGGCCTGATATGAGAGCGATTCCGGGATCTGACATTCCGTTGCCGGTTGAATTATTTGTGGCTGCACCGATGATTAAAGATTGGCGAGAAGGGCGAGTGTCGGAATCGAAAGGTGGAAAAAGTAGCCGCGATATTATTAGACAATACGCAGAAATGGATCCGAAAACTAGTCCTCCAATACGCAGTGTAGATGTTGTCATAGACTCTGACGGCGGAGTATTTTTGGCCTTGCAAGGTGACGGCGCTCACCGCTTATGTGCTGCAAAGATGCGGGGAGACCGTGAAATATTATGTCGCGAGATAAGTATTGTCAAGTTAAATTAATATAAAATAAAACCGCCCAGTGATTGAGCGGTTTTTGAGTTGTCGGACTAATTTGTTAGATTATTTAGTCTTTTTGTCTGATTTTGGAGAATCAGTTTTAGCTGCTTTTTTAGCGTTAGCTTTCTTTGCTTTGTTTGCCAAAGCTGCTTTACGAGCTTCAGCGGCTGCTTGACGAGCCTTAAAGCGATCAACACGACCTTCGGTGTCGATAATCTTTTCCTCACCAGTAAAGAATGGGTGTGAAGCTGATGAAATGTGAACCTTAACTAATGGATATTCGTTGCCGTCTTCCCATTTGATAGTTTCGGTTGTTTGCGCTGTTGACTGAGTCAAGAACGCGAAGCCCGCTTGTTCGTCGCTAAATACGACAGGGCGATAGTTCTGTGGGTGAATACTGCTTTTCATAACTGTTCAATTGTACATAATTTATCGGAAAATGTCAAAAGTCCGTAACCTTAACTTTGCTATTTTGGCGAAATTATGACATAATATAGGTATGATTGAGTTACCGACTAGTCCTGATGCTTTGAGTGAGTTAAGTCCAGTGGCGCCGCCAGATTTAACACTGCAAGCTCGAGATACTAGTCGAAATAATCCCGTTACCTATGTAGTTGATGATGGATATATGGGCACAAGGACTAGTGATCCTCGTTTCAGGAAAATGCGACGCGAAACAACTGAATATAAAGCTCTGAATGAATTTTTATATTTTATGAAAATGGTTGAGCCTTATGTACCCGATCACATAAAGGATGACGCTAAAGAATTAATAGATGAATTGGCGTTTTTGGGCATGCCGGAACTAAATTTCGCAGCAAATGCGTTAGCAAAAAGACTTAGGCACCATTTAGAAGTTGATAATAAGCCGGTCTATATTGACGTAGGAAATTCACTAAGTCAGTATCGTGCTAAAAACGAGATGAAAAGTAGTCAGTATATTTTAAGTCTGGTCTTGTCTAAATTTCCAGACGATGAATTCGAAGAATATGAAGGTAGACTGAAAGTGTATGGCGGTAGGGGTGAGATTGACAAGAGTTCTAAGATTTTATTTCTTGATGATTGGATTATTGGCGGCGATCAGGTAAAGGAGCGAATTGCAGGATTTGAAGTGGATAATGATCCTGAGAGCCATGAGGCAAGTGTTTTGGTTATGGCGGCTAGTGGAGATTATCTTGATAACGGCATAAGTGCGTACTCCCAGTATGGAGGAACGATATATCCTGTAGAGGCTTGCTACGTGCTCAAGAATAGTCCTGACGCTGGGGGTATGAGTAGAGTAACGGGTATACATTCTTCGACCGATAACACATTTGGCTATGAAGTTGATGGTATAGCGTACTGTGCTATCGAAAGAGGAATTCTCAAAGGAGAGGGAATTGACGAGCTAAGTCTGCCCGCATTGGCAAATATAGTGCGACCGTATCGAAATGGTGAAAATTTCGATGGTTTATCGCGATTTAGACAATTGCTAGAGAAAGAGTAATATTTGCAGATTTATTGACTATTTGGTATAATTGCCAGGTAACTAATTTTAATGACACAATCCGTTTCACACTCCAAATCGTGGGCGGATGAGGCAAAAGGAGAAGAGAATGTCTGTAAAGGTAGACATTAAGGCTTTGCTGGAGTCAGGTGTTCATTTTGGACACAAAACCAGCCGCTGGCACCCAAAGATGGCGCCATATATTCACAGTAAGCGTCAGGACAGTCACATTATTGACTTGACTAAGACCGTTGAAGCTTTGGACAAGGCTTTGCCAGAATTGACAAAGATTGCTGCATCAGGCCGCAAGGTTTTGTTCGTTGGTACTAAAAAACAAGCTAAAGACGTTGTTCGTGAAGCAGCTGAAAAGATCAACCAGCCATACGTAGTTGAGCGCTGGATTGGTGGTATGTTGACTAACGGTTCAACTATTGCTCAACAAATTAAGAAGTTGAAGAATCTTGAAAAGCGAATGGCTTCAGGTGACTTGGAAAAGCGTTATAACAAGCTTGAAGTGCAGCGTTTCCAGGAGGAAATCGACAGCTTGAATATGAAATATGGCGGCATCAAGGATTTGATGGGCAAGCCAGGCGCTGTTGTTGTAGTTGACGCATTGACCGACGCAAATGCAGTTCGCGAGGCTCAAACTTTGGGCGTGCCAGTATTTGCAATTGTTGACACCAACGTTAACCCAACAGGAATTGATTACGTAATTCCAGGTAACGACGACGCCGTTAAGGGTATTCAATTGCTATTAGACTACTTCACTGCGGCTGTTGCTGAAGGTGCAGGTAGTGTAAAAACTGAAGAAAAACCAGCTAAAAAAGAGGAGAAATAGGATGGGTGTTTCTGTTGACGACATTAAGAAGTTGCGTGAATTGACTGGCGTAGGTTTGACGGACGCCAAGAAAGCTTTGATTGAAGCTGAAGGTGATTTCGACAAGGCCTTGGAGGAGATGCGTAAAAAGGGCTTGACGAAAGCTGAAAAGAAAGGTGATCGTGAAGCGCGTGAAGGTTTGATTGAAAGTTATGTTCACTCTGGTCGAATCGGCGTTATCGTTGAGGTAAACTGCGAAACTGACTTCGTGGCTCGACTTGACGACTTTAAGACATTGGCGCACGAAGTTGCTATGCAAATTGCAGCGATGAGTCCAAAGTATGTTTCTGAAGCTGACATTCCAGCAGAGGAAATGGAGCGCGTTAAAGCTGAACTTATGGCGAGCGAATCTTTGGCAAGCAAGCCTGAAGAAATGCGCGAAAAGATCGTTGAAGGTCAATTGAAGAAGCATTTTGCTGAGCAGGTTCTTATGAGCCAGGCGTATATTTTGGACGATTCTAAGACTGTTGAACAGCACGTTAAGGAAGCGATTGCGAAATTAGGCGAGAACATCGTTATTCGTCAGTTTAAGCGAATTGAGCTGGGCGTAAGCGAATAGATTTTCACGCAGAGAAGAAGTCGGCCGTAGCAATGCGGTCGATTTTTATGCTTTCAATATTTATCATAAGCATATTGACAATATTACAAATACGTGCTAGTATTAGTACATATTAAAAAAGCGGCATATAGTCGTAAAGAAACAAAAAGGAATAATATGAGTGAAACATTAATCCCAAATCCAGATTCTTCTCCCAATACAACAATTGACTGGAGCGTTTTAGAGGGAGATTATGATAAAGAGACTGATGTAAATCAGGCCAATCCAGAAACAACTACTGAACAGTTAGACAAAGCTGTGATGGACGTTATTGCTGCTAGAGAAGAGTTGTCTAAACTTTTAGAGGATCCAAAGGACTGGCCGGCTGCTAGAGAGCAATCCGTAGCACTGCAGGCTCTTATAAAGCATAGGAATAAATTAGCGGAACAAAGGGCTAATGAGCGACCTGCAGAGTAAGTAGGGGTCGAGTAGAATAAATAAATCCGCCTTCACGCGAGAGGGCGGATTTTTATTGTGTGGAAATTATTGAGCAGCCGTCTTTTTGGTGGCGCGCATCTGTCGTGGTGACGATGAATTGGTGATTCTGGATGGTTTCCTGAAGAAGTTTTTCGCGGGTGGCGTCTAGCTCCGAGAAAACGTCGTCTAGCAAAATGAGTGGTCGAGATTGGCTGACTTCCGTTTGAAGTTCTAGCTCTAATAATTTGAACGCCAGCATAATTGTACGCATTTCGCCACGTGAAGCAACTTTAATAGCGGGCTGATCATGGAGGAAAATTGTGAAATCTTCACGGTGTGGGCCGGCAGAAGTAAATCCTGTGACTATTTCATATTCGCGGGATTTTCCTAAGCGATTGAGTAGGGCTTGGTCGTAATTTTCCAGAGGTACAATAGCGCCATATTCAATGGACAGTTGCGTATCTTTTCCCGCCAAAGATTCGTATAATTTTTTTATGCGGGGCTCGTTTATTTGGATAAATTTGGCTCGTTTTTGGGCAATGTTGGTTGCGTATTGGACAAATTTTATATCCCAAGCAAACAGGTTGTCGCGCCAAATTGATGAGTCTTCCTGGTGGGATTTTAAGAGTTCGTTACGTTGTAAAAGAGTGCGATTGAAAGCTCTTAAATCTGTGTCGTATTTGGGGTCAAGTCGGGCAATTAAGCCATCCAGAAAGTCGCGTCGTCGGGACGGCGAAGAGGAAATTAATCTTAGCTCGCTTGGCTCAAACAAAACGACAGGCAAGCGGTTTTTTCTGGTTAAGACCTTTGATTTATTGTCATTGACGATGAATTCTTTGTTGATTTTTCCGGAAATTGAGTCTAGCTTAATACGTCGCTCGCCGAAATCGCCCTCCAGATGAATAATTGTTTGCGGGGCATTCAGTGTCATACAATCGCCAAGGCTGCCACGAAAACTACTGCCGCGCAGCGCTACATAAACCGCCTCGAGCAGATTCGTCTTGCCGGTGCCATTTGGTCCAACGATTACCGTACCAGAATTGCTAAAAGTCGCTTCGTGTAGATGATAAGACCGGAAATTGTATAGCTTAATCTTAGAAATCACTCTGTTATTATAGCACGGGGCGTAAGGCAAAATTAGCAGACAAGACGCTTGAAGTTTGATATAATAACGGATAGATAAATTGGAGGAAATATGTTCGACACAAACCCTTATGAAGAAAAAATGAATGCAGCGTTTAGCTTTTTTCAAGATGAATTGAAGAAGGTGCGAACGGGCAGGGCGCACGCTGGAATGCTTGACGGTGTTATGGTTGAGGCTTACGGTTCAAAAATGCCGCTTAATCAGGTTGCAAACGTAACCGCTCCAGAGGCACAAATGTTGTTAGTTACGCCATTTGACCCGAGTAATATTACAGCAATTTCTTCTGCAATTCGCGATAATCAAAGCCTGGGTTTTAATCCGTCTGACGATGGGCGAGTGGTTCGCGTTCCAGTTCCAGCTTTGACTGAAGAGCGCCGCCACCAATTAGTGAAACAGGTTAGCGAGAAGGTTGAGGAGGCTCGAATTGCGATGCGAAATATTCGTCAGGATGCATTAAAGGACGCTAAGCGAATGAAGGATAATAAAGAGCTGAGCGAAGACGATTTGAAGCGTGTAGAGAAAGAAATTGACGGCTTAATGAGTAAGATGCAAACGCAAATTGACGAGGCGTTTAAGGCGAAAGAAAAGGACGTCTTGACTGTTTAATGAGCGAAACTTTTGCCGATAAAGTGAAAGCGTTGAATTTGCCGTTGGATCAAATTATTGTTATTGGTAGCGGGATTTTGGATCAATTGGGGATTCGTCCAGCTAGTGATATTGATCTTGCGGTGAGTTCTGATTTAATGAAAAAGCTCTCCGAAGAAAGTAGCGATTGGATTAAAAAGTTCGACGATAATCAGCGTTTTTATTTTATAAAAGATGATGGTTCGGCTGAAGTTTGGGATGGATGGGAGTTTGATGGGCAAGTTGTTAGTTATGATGGTTTGCTTGATTACGTGGTGGAGTATGATGGTGTGAGATTCGTCAATTTAGAGTTTTTATCTCGATGGAAAAAATGGCGCAGTCTTGAAAAAGATACTCAAGATGTAAAATTAATTGATGAATGGAGGGCGAATAATGAGTGAAAATACGAATTTGCCGCGGCATATCGGATTTATTGTTGATGGAAATCGGCGATGGGCAAAGCAGCATGGCTTGCCGACATACGAAGGACATCTGGCGGGCTATAATGCGTTAAAAGACGTGGCGCTGGAAGCTCTTCATCGAGGTGTGAAATACGCGAGTGCTTATGTTTTTAGTACGGAAAACTGGAAACGATCAGAAGAAGAAGTCGGGCATTTGATGAAATTGCTATTGAACATACTGAAGGCTGATCTTCCGATATTTATTGAAAATGAGGTTCGTTTGAGGGTTATTGGGTCTAGGGAAGGCTTGTCGGATCAATTGATCAA
>JABZJU010000028.1 GCA_015257635.1 Nanosynbacter sp.
CTTGAGTGGCCTCGAACTTGATTCTCACATTAAGAAGATGGATAAAGAGGGTTGTCTCTACTCCGTCGTAAAAGATTTCTCTGAGTTGGACCTATCGCCGAAAACTTACGATAGCGTACAGATGGGCTATATCTTTGAAAATCTTATTGGCCGCTTCTTTGAAAACGTGGATGCAGGTCAATTCTATACTGGCCGCGATATTATTAAGATGCTTGTCGAAGTTCTCATGTCAGAGGGGTGTGACGACCTTAAGGATCCGCAAAAAGTCGTCACGATCTGTGATCAAGCTTGTGGAACCGGCGGTATGCTCTCTACAGCTTATGACTCCATCAAAGCAATGAACCCGACCACGAATATTCGTCTATTCGGTCAAGAATATAATTCTGTCAGTTGGTCTATTGGTCTCGCTGAAATGCTAATTAAGGGTCAGAGCTCCGAAAACTTTCGCCACGCTGACACATTTAAGGAAGATTGCTTCCCAAATCAAAAGATGCGCCTAGTTATCGAGAATCCACCATTCGGTACACCATGGTCTGGCAAAGATGCGAAACAAGGACAGGAAGATGCCGTTCGTGCCGAATATCGACGCGGCAAAGATGGCCGCTGGGGAGCTGGTTTGCCATCTGGCGGCGATTCCCAACTTCTTTTTATGCAGTCTGCTATTGATAAGATGGATGAAAATCTTGGTCGTGCCGCAATTATTGAGAACGGTAGCCCACTCTTCACTGGCGGTACGCTTTCTGGCGAGTCTCAAATCCGCCGCTCAATGCTCGAGCGCGATTTAATTGAGGCGATTATTGCTCTGCCGACTGATCTCTTTTATAACACCAGCATTCAAACTTACGTCTGGATTCTCTCGAAAAATAAACGCCAAGAACGCAAAGGCAAGATTCAGCTAATCGACGCTTCCGGAATCTTTCATAAGCTTCGCAAGCCGCTCGGCATGAAGAAAAATGAATTCAAAGGCGTGGATATTAAGAAGATTGTCGATCTATACAAAGCTTTCGAAGACGCCGACCCAGAACTCTCTAAAGTTTATAAGAATACGGAGTTCATCTATCGCGAATATACCGTCATGCAGCCACTACAAAGAAGCTATGCGGTAACAGCAGCCAGAATCGAAAATATGCTTTCAAGCGGATCGCTGAATACGCTTTATGATGAAGCCAAGGTATACGAACTCGAAAATACCGATAAGCTAACTGATAAAGACCAAAAGAAACTCGATAACTTCAAAGCCAACAAAGAAATCTATGATGCCGTACTCGAGGCTCTTGAAAATGCTAAGTCGGATAAGAAGTATAATTCCCCAGAAGAATTTAAACCTGTACTTGAAGATATCCTTTCAGATATTAAGCTCGATAAGAAATTTGTTACAAAGATTATGGATGGCCTTTCCGAAATGGATAAATCGGCTAAGATCCAGACCAAGAGAAATGGCGAGATTGAGTATGATAAATCTACCAAAGACTCCGAAATTGTCAAATTCGACGAAAATGTCGAAGATTATATGGCACGTGAAGTTCTGCCTCACATTCCAGACGCAAAATACTTCGACGAAGATAAAATTGGCGCCGAGATTCCGTTTACTCGCTACTTCTATAAATATCAAGAGCCAAAATCTAGTGAAGAACTCGAGAAAGAGTTCCTAGAGCTTGAGAAGTCAGTCAACGAACGCGTAGCTAAGTTGTTCAAGGAGGCTTAATGGTGGGAGTATTAAAAGATAGTAAGGTTGAGTGGATTGGTCAAGTGCCAAATGCATGGCAAGAATATCGTCTAGAAAATCTAGTAGATAACCACTTCAGCGGAGCTTGGGGTAATGACGAGAAAGGTAATGAGCTCGATAGAATATGCATGAGGATTGCCGACTTTGATTATCAAAAATTGCAATTTCAGGTAAAAAACGTCGAGGATTATACAAAAAGAAATTATACAAAAATTGAAATATCTAAAAAAACTTTAAAAAAAGGCGATATATTAATTGAAAAATCTGGTGGTGGAGAAAAAACTCCCGTTGGAAGAGCTGTCGTCTATAATTTGGACAATAATGCTCTCTTTGCTAATTTTATGGATTGCATCAGAATTAATGATTTATCGACGCCTGATTTCGTGAAATACTATCTGTTTTGTTCCTATTGTCGTGGTGTAACGAATCTTTATTTCAATCAGACTACGGGCATTCAAAACTTGAATATTTCAAGGTACTTAAAAGAAAGTAAAGTATTCCTTCCGGATATTGATATGCAGAATGATATCTCTAGTTTTCTTGACGAAAAATGCGCCGAAATTGACAAGCTTTCCGAAGACATCCAAAAACAAATCGAAATTCTAAATGACTATAAGAAATCCGTCATCACTCGCGCCGTCACCAAGGGCCTTGATCCAAACGCCGAAATGAAAGATAGCGGAATAGAATGGATTGGTACAATCCCCAAATCTTGGTCACTTATACGTCTAAAAAATGCTGCTTGGTTAAAAGGTCGTATAGGTTGGCAAGGTCTCAGGGCGGACGAGTTCAAAGATGATGAAAGCCTCCCATATTTAATTACCGGAACAGATTTCTATAACGGAATTGTAAATTGGGATACTTGTGTGCACATTACTGAAGAGCGCTTCAATCAGGATAGAAATATCCAAATTAAAGAAGATGACTTGCTTATAACAAAAGACGGAACAATTGGTAAAGTTGCAATTGCAAAAAAATGCCCACAAAGAGTTTCGCTAAATAGCGGCATCTTCATTATTCGCAATATAGGTAAATATAAGTACTATAGTCGGTTTATGTATTACGTATTGCAATCTGATGAATTTATAGAGTGGTATTCTGTCGCTAACGCAGGAAATAGCACAATTCTTCATCTTAACCAAGAAAAATTTTATAATTTCGTTTTTGCTCTCCCTGATATAGAAAGCCAGAAGTATATTGCGGAGCGATTAGACGTAAAATGCGCTCATATAGATTACTCCATATCGGAAAAATACGATCAACTTTCAAAGTTGGATTCTTATAAAAAATCCATCATCTACGAATATGTTACTGGCAAAAAGCGCGTGAAAGGAGTGTTATGAAATCACTAATAGATGAGAAAACAGAATATCAGCAATACTTTATCGCTCGACTTTGCGATGCGGGATATCGCGAGCGCATCGCCAAGGAAAAATACGACAAACGTTATGCGATGGACACCGAAGAGCTCCTTGCTTTTTTACGAGATACTCAGCCAGAAGAAATGGCTACCCTAGAGAAGATTCATAAAGACAATACCGATGAGTTGGTCATCGCAAAAATTAATCAACAAATCCTCCAAAGCAGTCTCCTTGACGTTCTTAAAGATGGCGTAGAAATTACCGGCACTACGCTAAAACTCATCTATAACAAGCCTGCAACTTCTTACAACCCAACACTCGAAGCGCTCTACAAAAAGAACCGTTTTACCGTTATGCAAGAAGTCATCATTAGTGACCATGAGCGCGTAGATTTAATTCTCTTCGTAAACGGCCTTGCCGTGGTTAGCTGTGAGCTTAAGAGTGAATACTCTCGCCAAAATTATCGTAACGCAATTGACCAGTATACTAATACTCGCGATCCTAATAACCGCCTTTTTAAGTTCAAGGCTGGTACGGTCGTCAATTTCGCAATGGACTTAAATGAAGTCTATATGACTACGAAACTCGATGGAATCAACACTACTTTCTTGCCGTTTAACCGTGGCTGTGGTGAGGGTGTAAAAACTGGCGCCGGAAACCCTCTGGATGATGGTATTGGCGAATATCCTGTCCACTATATGTGGGATGACGTACTTACGCCAGACAGTATGATCGAACTCCTAATGAATTTCTGCTTTACGATCCGTGAAGAAAAGAAAGATCCAGAAACTGGCGAGAAATCGTACAAAGAAAAGCTCATTTTCCCACGTTATCATCAGCGCGATGCTGTCAGGAAACTTCTTGCCGATGTCCACGACCGCGAATCTTCGCTGAACTATCTTATTGAGCATAGCGCTGGCTCTGGCAAGACAAATACTATTTGCTGGCTTGCACACCGTCTCTCTTCTCTCCATAACAAAGAAGATAAGCAAATCTTTGATAATGTGGTTATTGTAACCGACCGCCTAGTAGTTGATCAGCAACTTCAAAAGGCTGTAAAGAGTATTGATCACCAAGCCGGCCTCATTCGTGCAATCGGTGAGAGATCAAGTGACGATTCTTCTACTCTTCGCGATGCACTTAAGGGTAACACGAAGATTATCGTGACGACAATTCAGAAATTCTTGTATCTTGATTTTAATGAGCTCGTAAAAGAACTAAAGGATAAGAAATTTGCAGTTATCATCGATGAGGCTCACTCTTCTACCTCTGGCAAAGATATGTCGGCGGTTCAAAATATCCTTGGCGCCAAAGACGCAACTTCTGAGAATGCCGAAGACATTGATAGCTCGGATGTATTGGAAAAAGAGCTCAGCAAAAACGGCAAGCAAGAAAATGTATCTATCTTCGCTTTTACAGCTACACCAAAGCCAACCACTCTACAATTATTTGGAACGGATATTGTCACGCCAGAGGGCGATGTCCGAAAAGCCGCTTTTCACCTCTATTCAATGAAGCAAGCAATCGAGGAAGGCTTTATTCTTGATGTACTCAATAATTACACCGAATACAATACTTTCTATAAAGTATTACAAGAGCCGAGCGAAGACGATCCTATACTAAAGACTATGGAAGCAAAGAAGCAAATCTATCGCATAGCAATGCTTAATCCAGAGAATATCGAACAACGCATTGCGATTATTGTCGCTCACTTCCGCGACAACGTAAAGAATGAACTTGGCGGCCAAGCAAAGGCTATGATCGTAACGAACTGGCGCGAAGAAGCTGTCCGCTACTACTTCGCTTTGAAGAAATACCTTGATTACCATAAAATTGACGATATCAAACCACTAGTAGCCTTTACTGGCAAAGTCAGACTTGATAGCGATGAAACTGAATATACTGAACATGGAGTTAATGGCTTCTCCGAAGACAAACTGCCTGAAGAATTCAATACAGATCGCCACAATATCCTTATTGTAGCGAATAAATATCAGGTAGGTTTTGATCAACCAAAGCTTTCAGCGATGTACATCTTAAAGCCTCTCGCTGGAGTAAACGCCGTCCAGACACTCTCTCGTCTTAACCGCACCTGCGCTCCATACGCAAAGAAAACATTCATTCTTGACTTCGTAAATACCTACGAAGAAATGGAAAATGCATTTGCACCATATTACACTACAACTATATTAAAAAATACCGCGTCAGTTTCCGAACTTCGTGATAAGGCTGAAGAAATTGACGGCTACGGCGTCATTACAGATTATGACGTGAATGCACTCTTCAAAGTAGTTTATGAAAACGCTGTAAAAGATGCCAAAGGTACTGGCAATATTCGCACGAGGATTAATGCGAATGCTGAAGCGAATCAGATCATCCGCCGCAATATCCTAGTCATGAATAATATGTTTGGCGAGGATATCAATAAAAAGAAAGAGTTTATCGGAGCCTGCCGAAGCTACGTCCGTCTCTATGATTTTCTTTCGCTCATTACTGGTCAAATAGATAATGAGCTATTCAAGAAATATATCTTCCTTTCTACTTTCTTAACCAATATCGACTTTGGTACCGGCAATGGTATCGACATCACAAAGAAAGTAAATATGGTCGAGTTCAAGAATCTATACGCCCAGAAACATAATGGTGGCCCACATGCGTCTAAGCCGTTCGTTAATCTTCCAAATGCCGAAGTAAGACTTACAAAAGACGAAGAACAACTACTTTCGAGAATCATCGATGATATTAACACCGCTTCCGGTCAAACGTTTGATACGGATGTTGCAACCAAAGCCATGCTTCAGATTAAAGACTTGCTTCTCAAAAACGAAAATCTTAAAGTCGGCGCGAAAAATAATAACGAAGATGACTTTGCATTTAGCTTCTATGACGATGCAGACGAAGCATTGCTTGAAGGCCTGATGAGCAATAACGAGTTCTTCACCCTGCTCCTCAATGATCAAAATCTCAAGAAGCGCGTTCTCGATGCATTTAAACATAGTGTATATACGGAATTAAAAAAGAATTAAACCTAGCGAAAAGAAGTCTTTATCGGTGGACGTGAAATATATCCAAATATGCTGAAACATCATTGTTACTCATGTATTTTAGACTTTGACAAGGGTCTAAAAGAGCCATCAAGTGCTGATGATGAATCATAAAATAGACCTTTCCTGAGTCGACGTATTTATAGTTGGCGATTAAATATCTAGACGCTTTTTATTCTCGCCTAATAGCTAATTGCGACTGCCGACTCAGGACAACTACCTTGCGTCCCTATCGTTATTAGGTTGATATTACTTTGTACTAGTGGGGCCACCACTATGAATTAATGCACTAAGAAAAGATTGTATATCGGGTTTCCTGGGACGACTTTCGTATGAGCAAAAGGCTCGCAGTCTTTCGATTACGAGCCTTAAATATCTTATTGTGGAGCCACGATCGGGGCTTGAACCCGAGACCTCATCCTTACCATGGATGCGCTCTACCAACTGAGCTATCGCGGCG
>JABZJU010000029.1 GCA_015257635.1 Nanosynbacter sp.
TGCTACAGCTGCCACGGCGCGATCTTGCCCGATGACTTGGCGGCTGATTGATTCTTCCAATTTAGTCAATTTGCTAGATTCGCTTTCCATCAATCGCTCCACTGGAATTCCGGTCCAGCGCGCCACCACGCCAGCGATATCGTCAGGCGTAACTTCTTCGCGGAGCAATCGGTCGTGAGTTGGAATCGCCGCTAGCTCTTCGCGGGCGCTTGCTAATTTTTTCTCCAGATCCGGTAAATCGCCATATTTAATGCGGCTGGCGGTGGCTAAGTCTGCGTCGCGTTCAGCAATTTCTAATTGTGAGCGCAGATTGTCCATTTTTTCGGTAGTCGTGTTGACGGTTTGCAAAATGTCTTTTTCGTGTTGCCATTTTTTATCAATCACTTCGGCTTTTGCGCGAATCTCGGCAATTTGCTCCTTGATCTCATCTTTGCGAATATTGGCGTGATCGGATTTGTCTTTTTTTAGAGCCGCTTCCTCGATTTCCAATTGCAAGCGTCTATTGTTTAATCGATCTAGCGCAATTGGCACGCTTTCTAATTGCATTTTGAGCGAGCTGGTCGCTTCGTCGAGCAAATCGACTGCTTTGTCTGGCAAGAATCGGTCGGGCAAATACCTGGTAGATAATCTGGCGGCTGCCACGATTGCGTCATCAGCGATTTTTACTCCGTGATGAATTTCGTATTTTTCCTTCAATCCGCGCAAGATGGCGACGGTGTCGTCAAAGCTTGGTTCGCCAACGTAAACTGGCTGGAATCTTCGTTCTAAGGCGGCATCTTTTTCGACATATTGACGATATTCAGCGAGTGTCGTCGCGCCAATCATGTGCAATTTTCCGCGAGCCAGCGCTGGCTTTAACATATTGCCCGCGTCCATGCTGCCTTCGCTTTTTCCAGCGCCAACCATGGTGTGAATTTCATCGACAAAAAGAATAATCTCGCCGGCTGCGTCTTCTACTTCTTTCAGAACGGCTTTCAATCGATCCTCAAATTGTCCGCGGAAACTAGCGCCCGCCAGAAGACTGGAAATTTCTAGGGAAATTAGTCGCTTATCCTTCAGTGAAGCGGGAACGTTGCCTTTAACAATTCGTTGCGCCAACGCCTCAACAATTGCGGTTTTACCAACTCCCGGCTCACCGATGAGGACGGGATTGTTTTTGGTGCGGCGACTCAAAATCTGCATAGTGCGTCGAATTTCTTCATCTCGACCGATCACTGGATCGAGTTTACCTTCTCGCGCCAACGCCGTTATATCTGTACCGAATTTTTCGAGTGGTTTAGTTGTTTCTTCTTGATTCATGTTTGGTGGCATAAAATCCTCCTTTTGGTTTTTAGTCCTAATTTGTTGCGCCCCAGTAAAAGACAGAATGGTGAAATTTGATGTAGTTATCATAACAAATTAGCACTCTCAGTGCAAGAGTGCTAATAAAATAAATAGGCTTTTTGTAGTATAATAAGTGTATGAATATTCTTGTCACTGGTGGCGCTGGATATATCGGCGGTCACACAATCATCGAACTATTATCATCAAATCATAACGTAGTGGTTGTTGATAATTTATCAAACTCGTCCATCGAGAGTCTGAGGCGAGTTGAAGAAATCACTGGTCAATCAATACCGTTTCACGAATTCGATTTGTGTGATCATCAGCGACTATCAGAATTATTTAAGACTGAGAAAATTGACGCTGTGATTCACTTTGCTGGGTTGAAGGCGGTTGGTGAATCGGTTGAAAAGGCGCTTCTTTACTATAAAAATAACCTTGAAAGCACGTTGGTTTTGCTTGATGTGATGCAAGAATTTGACGTGAAGAAATTGGTGTTTTCTAGTTCGGCAACAGTTTATGGCGATCCTGCTAAATTACCAGTTACCGAAGATATGCCGTTGTCTGCCACAAATCCATATGGCCAAACAAAGTTGATGATTGAGCAAATGCTTCGCGATATTTCTGCGACAAATCAAAATTCGCAATTTACATCTCTCCGCTATTTTAATCCAGTTGGCGCGCATCCGAGTGGTCGCATCGGGGAAGATCCCTCAGGAATCCCAAATAATCTCCTGCCGTTTGTGTCGCAAGTTGCTGTTGGTAAGCGAGAGCATTTGAGCGTTTTTGGCGACGATTATGACACTCCAGATGGAACTGGCGTGCGCGATTATATTCACGTGGTTGATTTGGCGAAGGCTCACGTGGCGGCTCTGGAGAATTTGGGTCGCCCGAACGAATATAAAGTCTATAATATCGGCACCGGTCGTGGCACTTCAGTTTTGGAATTAGTGAAGGCGTTTGAGAAGGCGTCTGGTCGTGATGTTCCGTATCAAGTTACGCCACGTCGAGCAGGTGACATTGCGGCGTGCTATGCAGACCCGAGCTTGGCGGAGAGAGAGCTAGGTTGGCGAGCAGAATTGACAATTGAAGATGCTTGCCGCGACGCTTGGAATTGGCAGAGCAATAATCCAAATGGCTACAATGGCTAATTGCCGGATTTGGTGAAAATCTTATTTTCGTAATAAGCGGAACGTTTGGAAAGTTCTGAATTTAAGTTTTCAATTCCGCCGTATTGTTCGACCAAGGTTTTCTTTCCAGAAAATAAGTTTGTGCCCAGACCTAATCGGTCGCCGTCAATTTTAACTCCCAGCGCCGCCAAAGTTGACGGATACATATCGAATGTCGTGAATTGACGATTCTTTGAGTGGCTAGTTGAAACGGCTGGATTTATAAACGTGTTGTAAATGGTTCGCTGATAATTAGTTCCGCCAATTTTTTCGTCGTAGTATGAAGTCTGCATTCCTAAATGGTCGCCAGAAATGACAATCGTGGTGTTTTCATAAAATGGCTGAGACTTAACCCAATTGACGAATGCGGCGACTTGTTTTGAGGAGCAAGCGTGAACATTGTCGTATTGATTACTGAAAGTTTTGGCGCAGGTTTCATCCAAATAGCCATCGGTAAAATGCGTGTCGGCGGTCAATAATTGTAAGTTAAATGGCTTGTCTGACGCCGCCAAGCGCGAGGCTTCTTCGCGGGCAAATTGGAATAATTTTTTATCTTCATAACCCCACCAAACTTTGTAATCTTCGGAGATTTTTCCGTGTTTTTTGGCGTAATTGTAATCTTCGATATTGAAATTGCCGTGCTGAGTTAATAATTTATCGCGTCCGCCAAAACTTGCTTCAGAGCCCATAACAAATGTTTGATTATAGCCTTGTTTTTCTAAAATCTCACCAAGACTATAAGCGCCTGGCAAGAATTTTTTAAACTCGCCCAGGGCGTTATGGTCGCGTCCGCCAACCAAGTTTTCTTTCAGTGGGACGCCAGCAGATTGCGCAGCCATTCCTGCCACAGTCCAGCCAGTGTTTGTTGCAGGTAAAGCGCCGCCGACACCGGATGCTTTGTTTGAGAATGAGGTATTTTTTAACGCCAATTCTTCCAGCTCTGGAATAACGGAGGTTTCGGAACTGCCGCCATTAGCCTTTGATGCCAAAGTGTTTTCCATTGACTCTAAATAGATGTATATTAAGTTGCGTTTTTTCTCTGGAAAAGTCAATTTGGCGGTTTTTGGATTAACATAATTTTCTTCGTATAATTTGGTCGATTGGGTTAGGGCATAAATATAGTTAGGGATGCCAAAACTTTGAATGAGAAGGACAATTGCAATTAAAAACATACTCAGCGAGTAAATTGCTTGATTTCGTAATCTCAAAAATGACAGGGTAAATTTTCGTGATGATTTGATTTTTTTCAAACAGAAGGCGATTATGCGATTGATAAAAGAGATCGATTTGTCGAACATTGGGATTAATAAAGCGCCGAATAATAGGAAAACCAGCGGAAGATTTTGTAGGACGGCCGACCATAAATTGTCAGATTTGCCACCAGCTAATCCGTTGACGAAATAAAAAATTATCTCGTCGATTTGTGAACCTTTAAAGACGATATATTTATAGCGCGCCGCAATTAAGCAAAATGCCGCCAAAAAAAGCAAAATGATTGATATTGATTTAATCCAGAAACGTTTGGTAAATTTAATTTTTCTCACCATTCTATTATATCACTTACGTTTTTTGAGGATGAAGGGGTATAATAAAAGCATGAGCAAGAATAAGACGCGCACATTCGGAATTAGCTGGTGGATTGGACTGGTTTTATTTGCGGGGATGATTTGTTTGATGTTGGGCGATATTTTACATCGAGATGGCGTAATTGGCTCAAAAACTGATGTTCTGGTGATGGGCACGAATGCTGGATTTAAGCCGTTTGAATATATTGATAATAATCAAGTGGTTGGCTTTGATGTTGATCTGGCGAGGGAAATTGCTAAGAGCTTGGGTAAAGATTTGAAGGTCGAAGATATGTCGTTTGATGGGCTACTTCCGGCGCTGGATAGTGGGCAAATTGATATGGTGGCAGCTGGAATGACAGTGACGACTGAGCGAGAAAAAAATGCGCTGTTTTCAGATTCGTATTATTCGGCGTCACAGAGAATAATTGTTAAAAAGGGCAGTCCGATTCGTAATAAATATCAATTGCCAGGGCGAAAAATTGGCGTACAGCTAGGCACGACTGGTGATACTTTGGCGTCTAAAATTGCTGGCGCATCAGTCACACAATTCCAAACCGCGCCGAGTGTTTTGCAGGAATTAAGTTCGGGAAAAATTGAAGCGGTCATTCTGGACGACGCTCCCGCAAAGCAGTATTCGGCTGGATTTTCTGACTTAGAAATCTTACCGGGCGCGCTCAGCGATGAAAGTTATGCGATTGCTATTAAAAAGGACAATAAAGACCTCCTAGAAAAGGTTAATAAAGAAATTGCCAAGATGAAAAAAGACGGTCGCTATGAAAAGCTGATCCGCAAATATTTTGGCGAGGAGGCTAAATCGTGAATTTTTGGGAAGTGATTTTTGGCGGCGGTCGATGGCTATTTTTATGGCATGGATTAGAAGTGACGCTGGTTTTGACTGTGTTATCGCTGATTTTAGGATCGGCAATTGGCGTGCTTGTCGCCCTGATGCGCACGTCGAATTTACGACCATTTGGCAGGATGAAAACGAGCAGACTCGCGAACTTTAATCCGCTGGCTAGTTTGGGAAAAATTTATGTCGATATTATTCGCGGCACGCCACTTTTGGTCCAGCTATTGATTATGTATTACGTCGTTTTTGGGTCGTATCAATTTATGCCGAAGATTTTTGTGGCGGCGGTGGCGTTCGGGATAAATAGCGGTGCGTATATCGCCGAGATTATTCGTGGCGGAATTCAGAGTATTGACAAGGGTCAAATGGAAGCGGCCAGGTCTTTGGGATTGAGTAATTGGCAGGCAATGCGGCTGGTTATTTTACCACAAGCAATGAGAAATTCATTGCCGGCGTTGATTAGTGAATTTATCGCGCTATTAAAGGAAACTTCGGTTGTTGGTTGGATTGGCCTGAATGATATTATGCGAGGCGCGGACAATATTCGTTTTCAGACGGCGACAGCTTTTCAGTCGCTATTTGCCGCTGCGGCGATGTACTTAATTTTGACGGCGATTTTTACGCGAGTAATGGCGCGAGTAGAAAGGAAATTGAAGCATGACGATGATCAGCGTTAAAAACTTGAAAAAAACGTTTGGCACAAATCGAGTTCTTCGCGATATTGACGTGGAAATTGAAGAGGGCGAGATTGTCGTGGTAGTTGGATCTAGTGGTTCTGGCAAGTCGACATTCTTGCGTTGTCTGAACTTGCTGGAGGAGCCGACTTCAGGCGAGATTATTGTCGATGGAGTGAAAATTACTGATCCACACGTAAACTTGAACGCGTTGCGTCAGAATATTGGCATGGTTTTTCAGCAATTTAATCTGTTTCCAAATTTGAGCGTGATTGAAAATATTAAATTAGCTCCGAAAAAACTGCGTAAATTTTCAGATCAAAAAGCGACAAAATTGGCGCGAAGTTTATTGGACGATGTTGGGCTATTAGACAAAGCGGACGCTTCGCCGAATAGTTTGTCTGGCGGTCAAAAACAGCGAGTAGCAATTGCGCGGGCGCTAGCGATGGAGCCGAAAATCATGCTTTTTGACGAGCCTACTTCAGCGCTAGACCCAGAGATGATTGGCGAAGTTTTGGACGTGATTAGGAAAGTTGCCAAAAAGGGAATGACGATGGTAATCGTTACGCACGAGATGAAATTCGCCCGTGAAGTCGGGACTAGGATGATTTTCTTAGACAAGGGCGAAATAATCGAAAATGGGACGCCTGAACAAGTTATGGATCACCCGAAAACTGAACGCGCTAAAAAATTCTTCGCCAAATAGCCCGAGTGACCTCGCTATAATTCGCTTAGAACTGGAACTTCTGTCAATTTGTTAACCAGCTGGTCCAGGTCAACCTCTGTCAGATAACTCGGTAAAATTCGCGTCGTTTTCGGATCAACAAAGCCGCACTTGGCTACTTCCTCGACGCCGTGCGATGTTTGCTCCAGGTCAATATGCTGGTAATCTTGCCAGTTGGTGATGAGGAAGAAAAATTCCAATTGCTCGTTCGGGCCATGCGCTG
>JABZJU010000002.1 GCA_015257635.1 Nanosynbacter sp.
ATCCATAAGAGAGCTTACCGCTCTATCCAACTCATCAAAATCAATATCTGTCATATGCCCCCTATTTTTTAACCTTTATGTGCTTTTGAGATTATCTCCTTAAATTGATATGCATCCAAACTGGCTGCCCCAACCAATAAACCATCAAGTTCATCAATTGCTAAATAATCTGCGGCGTTTATTGACGTAATACTTCCACCATAGACAACTCGAACTGATTCCGCCGCTTTTTTACCGTACAAATGAGAAATATGTCGTCGAATCATCTGTGTAGCTTTTTTTACATCAGACGCCTTAGCGCTGTCGCCAGTACCGATTGCCCAAACTGGCTCATATGCAATAACTACTTCACCCAGCTCGTCCGCCGTCACATTAGCCAGACCGCTAGTCAATTGATCAGCCAGAACATCCTTCGTTTCGCCAAGAGTCTTCTCTTGAATCGTTTCACCGACACACAGAATCGGATGAATACGATTTCGAATTGCTGCCTGAACTTTCAACCGAATATCTTTTTCGCTTTCAATGAAAATATAGCGACGCTCCGAATGTCCAATTATCACATAGTCAGCAATTCCACGAAGATGCGCCGCTGGAATTTCTCCCGTGTACGCGCCTGAATCGCGCCAATAGCAATTCTGAGCCGCCAACTTAGCAATCCGACGATTAATTTGCAAACTCAAACTCTGCAGCGTCAAAATAGTAGGCGCCAGCACCACTTCAACATCTCTATGCGACGGCAACGTGTTCATCAGCTTATGCAAATATAAGCTAGCCTCCTGCATATTGAAGTTCATTTTCCAGTTACCAATGATTAACTTTTTTCTCATGAGATAATCCTTATGCTTAGTTTATCACCTCAAACCGTATGCGTCTAGTAAACTTTCAATTCCAGGCAATTTTTTACCAGCCATCAAGGCCATGCTAGCTCCGCCACCAGTGGAAACATGGGTAAAATTGGCGCCGTCATGCCCGTCCCATTTCAATATAAAATCAGCCGTATCTCCGCCGCCGACTATTGAAACTACTCCTTTATTCTGGGCAATAGCTAGCGCCACTCGCGCTGAACCGATTGCAAAATTATCAATTTCAGCATAGCCCAGCGGACCATTCCAAATAACCATCTTCGCGCCGGCCAGTATTTTCGTGAATTTCTCAATTGTCTGACTTCCAATATCCAGCGCCATATCTGAGTTTTTTATTTTATCAATATTGACTTCTTGACGAGGAAAATCCTTAGAAATCTCTGGCGCAACAGCCACATCAATCGGCAATACCAAAAAATCGTCAACATTCTCTACGCCAACCTTAGCCGCTGCCAAATCATAAATTTCCGCGACAACCTTTTCCATTCCTGGCTCAAACACACTCTTGCCGACATTAAATCCACGACAATGTAAAAACGTGTTTGACATGGCGCCGCCAATTAAAATCCGATCCGCCTTTTTAATCAGACGCTTAATCAGTAATATTTTATCGCTAACTTTCGCGCCGCCAATAACCGCAACCAACGGACGTTTTGGCTTATTCATCGCCTCAGTGATAGTTACATATTCTTTTTCTAATAGTAATCCCGCTAGCCCTGGAACACACAATGTAATCGCATGAGTGCTGGCGTGCGCCCTGTGTGCGACCGCAAATCCGTCTTGCACAAAATAATCTGCTCGGACAGCGCGCTGAATTGACTTGGCAAATGTTAAATCATCAGCCTCCTCCTCGTCATAAAAGCGTAAATTCTCCAACATAAGAATACTGCCTCGTGGCGCGCGGCGAACAGCTTGATGAACAGCTTCGCCCACACAATCATCCAGCAATTCTACCGGACGGCTCAGCAACTTGGATAGGTGATCTGCGACGACTTTCAGACTAAACTTAAGATCTTTACCTTTTGGTCGCCCTAGATGGGACACGATAACAATCTTGCAATTCTGCTCCAGCAAATATCGGAGTGTGGGCAGCGAAGCGCGAATTCTTAGATCATCAGAAATTTGACCGCGCTTTGTTAGTGGCACATTATAATCTGCTCGCAGAAGAATAGTTTTTCCACGTAGATCAACATCGCGAATTGTTTGCTTCGGAAATTTTCTGCCCACCCAAATTCTCCTTATGACAACGTCTTGACTTGGATATTGTCAGTTTTACCTGGCTCTGGATTGTGGCCGCTAACAAGCACAACAGTAACTGGGTCTGCGCCGAAATAGCCTTCTTGTTTCAACTCATCAGCTAACTTAGTTGCTGCATTTGGGTCGTTTGGTCGAACATATGGACGAGAAGCGTACCTTAGCGCCAACTTTTGCGCGGTCTTCACGTCTTCGGTCACACAAACAATTGGTAGGTTTGGACGATATGCGGCAACGTTAATTGCAGTAGCGCCAGTGTGTGTTTCCGCAATAATAGCTCGAGCCTTAATTCTCCTTGCCAATTGAGCTGCTGTGTAGCTTAAAATCGCGTCAGTTTTTTCACGCATTTCAGCCTTTTCTACCAACATTACTTCACTGTGTTCTTGAGTGTAGATAATAGTCTTGCGCATTGCGCGAACGGTTTCAACAGGATATTTACCATTGGCAGTTTCGTCAGACAGCATAACTACGTCAGCACCTTGAATTACGGCATTAGCAACGTCGCTTACTTCAGCGCGACTTGGTTCTGGATTATCAACCATGCTACCCATCATTTGTGTTGCAACGATTACTAGCTTGCAATATTTACGACACAAGGCAATAATTCGACGCTGTACAACTGGGACAATTTCCGCACCAGCTTCCACCGCCAAGTCGCCGCGAGCGACCATAATACCGTCACTAGCCTTAACGATTTCCTCCAAATTCTCTGGATCAACGGCAGACTTAGTCTCAATCTTAGCAATAATATTGGCTGTCGAACCCAGGTCTGTCAATCGACGACGCAAATCAATAATATCATCAGCTTTTTGGATAAAGCTCAATGCAACATAATCAAAATCTTGGCTTGCGCCCCATTCCAAATCGTTAATATCTTTCTGAGTAAGAATGTCGCCACCAAAATCTGTATCTGGCAAATTCAGACCCTTGCGGCTCATCAAAAAACCGTCGTTCTGAACTTCTACGCGAATTGCAGTTGGGCTAACAATTTCTCGCACAACCGTCCTGATCTTGCCGTCAAACATGTAAAGTGGCTCACCGACTTTCATCTTCTCCGCCAAATTGTACTGCACTGGCAAATTGAAGCTGCCGTCATGCTCAGTAATTTCTGAGTCCAAGACCAACATATCGCCAACCTTAACATTCAGCATGTTATCTTTCAAAACGCCCAAGCGAATCTTCGGACCTTGCAAATCTTGTAGGATTGCGACAGGCTTACCCAGCTGTTTACTAGCTGTGCGCACCCAATTGATCTGCTCAATTCTCTCCTCATTAGCGCCGTGGCTAAAGTTCATACGGATGCCGTTAACGCCGGCCTCCAACAATTGGTAAACCTTTTCTTGGCTGAACGTTGCTGGCCCAATTGTTGCTAATATTTTTGTTCGTTTAAATATATTATCACTCATTTTTAAAATTATATCACGAAATAACAGTGATGAAAAACGCTTGATACAATATAATATGACAATAATCATTAACAGGAAATAAGCTTGCAAAACCCTCAAGACGAAATTTTAATTGGTGAAGCCTATTATTTTGATGTGGTAGGTAGGCAAATTGTTGCTAAAGGATTTGGTCAGTTTGACCCTGCCAATTACCATCTTAAGGCAGAACTTTCGACAACGGCCCCAGGCACATACAATAAGTTATTTATCGTCATAAAAACTCGCTCACAATACGTAACGCCTTTTGCATTTTACCGCAAACAGCTTAGCGAAAACTCTATTTACGCCCCCGCTTATGACGTTCGCGCCTACCTAAAATGGCCAGTCAACGCCGGCATAGAATCAATTCTTCGAAAATCAACTACAATAAATATTCTCATTAACGCAGAACATGCGCCTGATACCGTAATCACCAATGTCGACATGAAAAATATTACCAGTACAATTACTAAAAGGGCGGTCACTTCTAGAATATGTTATGCTACCTATAAAAATATTAACCTCATCATATCAGCAACTCATTCGATCCTCCGCACAAATAAATTGACAATCAGTACAGACAAATCCCGGCTTCAGCCCTACCTCAATTACACCTTTTCTCACACAAAAGGATCTTTTCAGATAATTGATATCGGTAAAATACTTCTCGCGTTTCAACTATATTGGATCAGCCACTTCGATAATACGCATTGTTTTATCCAGTCAGTAGACTTGCACGGAATTGCGACACTACATCTCGCGAACCCCTTTTTAGAAGCTGTATCTCCAACCGAATGTCGCCCCTCAATAAGTTTACAAGACTCCGTGAAACCATTAACTCTTATAAAAATGACCCATTTTTTCATCAACCCAAACCGCCAAAAAACTCTTGGGTCTTATAGTAAAATTGGGCTAGCTTTCACACGAATTATCGATTATCGTTTTCATGCAAATTCAAATGTATTTCATATGAATATTGCAAATCTGATTTTTGCCCTTCAAAGTTTTGCAGAAGGAATCGCAGAAAACGAGCTTAAAAAGCAACATAGAAAATCAAAAAACGAAATAATTAAAAGTATTGAAAAAGCCATTCGGTTAATTCAGCTCAGCGACGATATTTATGATAATGTTAAACAATTCTACAATAAGCCAACCAATACAGTCTACCATCTTTTAACTCGCCCAACTTTCAATCAGTCTCTCAATATCGCCCTAGAAAAATTAGGAATAAGAATAGAAAAACATAAGACAATGCTAAAAGTAATACAGAAAGCTCGACAACAAGTTGTGCATAGCGAAGGTTATGATGTTGAATTTCTCTTAAGTATTCTTACTAGCACTGCGTCCCAGATAGAGATCGGTGAAAAAGATCCAAAAACTAAATTCGTTCGTATTGACGGTCAACTCGAAAAACTTTATATACTACTGCGCGAAATGATAATAAGATATTTTGACAATTACAGCAACTAGCGAACTTCCAAACTACCATCAACATGCGAGATCAATGGATCAAGTAAAAACTCAATGGCTCGTCGATTTCCAGTTGTTATTTCCACAACAGAATTCATGCCTGGAATTATTTTCAGCTCAATATTTTTCGAGGTTTTTAGACTATCAAGCTTAACCTTAATCCGATATATTAGCCCCAATTTATCGTTAACTATCGCATCTGGGCTAATCGATTGAACAACCCCACTCAAATAACCATATCGCTGGAACGAATATGCATCAACTTTCACAACAACTCGTTGGCCAACATTTACAAAACCAATATCCCTACTTTGTAGCGACGCCTCCACAACAAGCGACTCTTCAAGCGGCGTAATCTCGGCAATTATTTGAGCCGCCGACACCACGCCACCAATGGTATTTGTCTTTAACGACAATACTGTACCGTCAACTGGCGCCACAATTGTTGTCTGTTCTAATGCCACCCTTGCTCTTGTCAGAGAATTTTCAAGTTCAATAATTTTATTGTCCTGAGAGATAGCAGTAGCCGTATTACTCACCCGAAGTTCATTTAAGCTCACTGCGGCTTGATTTTTCGCATTGTCTATTGCAGACTCCACCTGGGCCATCTGCTGCTTTTGTGAAGATAGTGACGATTCAAGAGAAGCAATCTTCTGTCTTACAGAATTAAGATCACTACGAAGCTGCATTTGCTGTAATGGCGCTCCATGCTCTATTAGTTTATTGATCTGCTGCTCTTTAGCTTTATCCTTAGTCAACATATCATTAAGATCCTTGCCTACACTATCCAATTGGGAAAGTTGCTTCTGAAGATTTGTTAAATTTGTTGAGGAGAGAAGCTTCCTGGATTCCAATATATCATTTTGCGCATGCATTTTTTCAATCAAACTTTGCTTCGTCTCCTCTGTTAAACCTGACTTATTGATATCATCCATGACAATTGAAGACGAGACTCCTTTTGCGATAGATCTCTCAATTTTAGCAATAGCTAAAGTCTTCTCCACCGATTCGACATTCTGCTGAGCGACTTTTTTATCTAACTCAACCACAATATCACCTTTTTTAATGCGTTGACCTTCACGCACTTTTATATCAACAACTGTTCCAGGCGCTGACGATTGTAAAATTTTTGTACCGCTTTCCGATGCTAATTTCCCTTGACCCGAAACAACCACGTCCAACTTTCCAAAATACAACCAAGCTCCAGCAGTCATCAATAATAAAACTGTCATCCAAATAACAATATGTCCGAGCGGAGAGGTTGGTGTTTCAATAATCTCTTGAGCGGCTGGCAAAAATTCATATTGCAAGCGCCGATCTCGATATTGCCAATACGCTGACAACTTAGACATCTTCACCTCCCATTTGCTGATTATGCAAATAAGCATACAAGCCATTCTTTTTTAGCAACACCCGAGGTGTTCCGTACTCCACTAATTGCCCTTTGTCAATTGCCATAATTTTATCAACCGATTTCAATGTTGATAGCCGATGTGCGATTATAATAACAGTCCGTCCGGCAACAATTTGTTTCAAGTTTTTCTGAATGACATTTTCTGATTCATAATCAAGCGCGGAAGTTGCCTCATCAAAAATCAATATCTTTGGATCATGGAGTAGTGCTCTTGCGATTGCTATGCGCTGTTTTTGCCCGCCAGACAAGCCCTCACCACGCTCACCAACTTGCGTTTCATAACCTTCTGGTAGCTCTAATATAAAATCATGTGCTCCCGCAATTTTTGCAACACGAACAATTTCTTCCATGCTCGCCGAAGGCTTGTGTATACAAATGTTTTCACGAACACTAGCATTAAACAGAAAATTCTCCTGTAGAACAACACCAATTTGCCTCCTCAGCCAAGATGGATCAGTTGTCGCAATATCAACTCCGTCAATGAGAATTTTTCCTGATTCTGGAATATACAATCTTTGCAATAGTTTTGATATTGTACTCTTTCCAGATCCGCTTCGCCCAACTACGCCCACAACTGTCCCTGGATGAATACCAAACGACACATTACGAATCACCTCTGGCCCATCTAGCGTATATCGAAAATAGACCTTATCAAAACGAATGTCGCCTTTTATGCTTGGTAATCGAGATTTGGCCGGATCAAGAGTTGGTTCAGTTTTATTATTAAAAATATCCCCCAATCGCTTAATTGACACTCCTGCTTGTTGAAAATCCTGCCAAGATTGCACCAGCCGCAGTACTGGCCCGCTCACTCGACCCGACAGCATTCGAAACGCAATAAGAGCACCAATGGTCAAGCTGCCAGACATTACCATATGCGCACCAAACCATAAAATAGCAATATCAGAAATCTTCTGAATAAACTGACCGATTATACCGGCATTATTTGATAAAATTGATGTCTTATAACCAGCTCGAACATAGCTAGCAAGTCGCCCCTCCCACTTCTTTTGCAGTTCCGGCTCTAGCGCAAAAGACTTAATGGTTTGGGCTCCATTGATTGACTCCACCAGATATGATTGTGCTTCGGCGCCAGTATTAAATCGCTCGTCCAACCGATATCTAAATAGAGGCGTCACAATAGCAGATAGTATTACGAACACTGGCAAGCTAGCTAGAACAACCCAGGTCAACGTTGTACTATACCATATC
The DNA here is from genome assembly GCA_015257635.1 of Nanosynbacter sp. Taxonomy (GTDB): domain Bacteria; phylum Patescibacteriota; class Saccharimonadia; order Saccharimonadales; family Saccharimonadaceae; genus Nanosynbacter. The sequence goes on from JABZJU010000002.1 coordinate 7,638, forward strand.
ATTATGACGATATATACAAATATAAAACACAGATCAATAACCGTTGTCATTGGCACACCTGTCAGAAAAGAGCGGACTTTTTCTAGCTCCATGACCCGAGCAGTCGTGTCGCCAACGCGCCGAGTCTCAAAGTATCGTAGCGGCAATGCAAATAGATGACGAAACAGCCGCGAACTTAAAATCACATCAATTCGACTCGTGGTGTGAGTAAAAATATAACTTCGCGCAATGCCAAGCATCATCTCAAATAACGCAACAACAATCAGCCCAAATATAATCACGTCTAGTGTTGATACGCTATGGTGTGCTAACGCCTTATCAATCACAACTTGCGTGAGAATCGGTGCAAGTAACCCTATAATCTGTAAAATAAACGCTGCCAGCAGTACTTCTAATAATGGCCTCCTGTATTTTATGATTGTCGGAATAAACCATTTGACATCAAACTTACGCTCGACATCCTTCCAAAACCGTTGCACAAATAACAATACTCGACCAGTCCATTCTTTCTCAAACGCCGCTCTTTCGATAATTTGAGGTGGCGAACCGTCAGGCATAAGTATAAGTAGTTTACCGTTGTCAATGCGCGCCAAAACAGCAAACTTATCTTTCTTCACACCAACAATCACTGGCATTGGTAATTTTTCCAGCTGCTTATATTTCACCGTAGATATCTTAGCCTTTAACTTCAGAGTTCGGGCGGCACGAAGCATATCAACCTCATTCATAATACCCTCCTCCAATGCCAGGGCGTGCTTCAGCTGCTCAGGATCAGCTGCAATACCATGAAATTGCGCAACCGTAATAAAGCAGTACAAGCCTGGGTCTATTGAATTTGATTTTTGTGACTTCTCTGACATATATGCAAACCAAGCCCACCAGATTTTATCAAAAGTGTAGCAGAAATTTTACAAAGACCAAAGCTTAAGCGGTTGGAGCTGTCCAGTATTGCGTAACTATAGATTCTACTTGAGACGGCTGACTAGACAATGCCTGCTGCCAGGTCATTCCCGTATCCTTCTGGAAAGTAGACATTGCTTGAATCAAACTCTCGATCTGTGTATGTGTGATAAATTTACCATCTTCAGATGTAAACGTTTCAATCTTATAATTATCTCCTCGATACCATGAGTCAATTACCACTGAATCCAGAGATCCCGGCATATATACCACTAAATCGTCACTGCGCCGCTCAAAAATAACATCCTGTAACTTATGCTTCAACCGAACTTCATCAGCAAGGCCGTTCATGTCATAAATCCTGTCTACTCCATCTCCCTTGTTGAAGATGTAGAGGTCGTCGCCCTTACCACCATGGAGTGCGTCGTTACCAGTGCCACCAATGAGAGTGTCGTTGCCAGCGTCGCCACGTAGCCAGTCGTTGCCAGAGTCGCCATAGAGAAGGTCGTCAGCAATACCGCCGTGTAAGGTGTCATTGCCATCAAGGCCGTGGTATTCAACAGCGCCATCGTCGTAAGCAACAAGTGTGTCGCCCCCATCACTGCCAGTACGGTTATGTAGCATCTGGTAGATGGTATCCTGTGTCCATATGGTGCCATCAGCAAAGGCAATTCTTTCTACTGCTTGTCCTGGCGCATCTTTTTGACCTGCGCTATCGCCGTAACCTAATTGTCTTGTAATAGTTACCTTGTCGTTGGTTCCTTTAATGGAAAGTTCAAGATTGTAGTTAGCGGTGTAACCGCTACTAACTGTAGTACGCGTTACGAGGATATCTTCTGGGCTAATGCCTTCACCAAATTGAAGGGTATCGACACCGTCAGTCTCTTCAATATAGTCTACTCCATCCCCCTTGTTGAAGATGTAGAGGTCGTCGCCCTTACCACCATGGAGTGCGTCGTTACCAGTGCCACCAATGAGAGTGTCGTTGCCAGCGTCGCCACGTAGCCAGTCGTTGCCAGAGTCGCCATCTATTAAAGTATACTGACTACCCACACTGAGAGAATCTCCACTAGCCGTTCCGAGTAAAACCTGTTCACCAGCAAAGTCGATGATACGACTATATTCCGCCGATTTACCAACATAATAACTTCTCAAAACAATAAACTCTTCACTGCTCTTCAGCCCGTAATATTTCATTGCCCGCACAAACTCGCTCAGCAAACTAACGCCAGCAACAGAGTCTCGAGAGATAGCATCATCTATTATCTGTTTAGCCTTCTCGAATGAAACCTCATTATTGTCATCAGTCACACTATTCACTATATCTTTCAACTGCGCTTGAGAAACCAATGATACATACACAACCTCAAACAACTTAGTGTATGAAGATTTTAGCAAGGGTGCCGAGTTGGCGTTTGGCGACCCTTGAAATTCTGCACCAAAAAATTTCTCCAATACAGCCAATTTTCGGGCATCAAACGCATCGCCGCGGCTCTTCGGATCAACGGAACCCACTCCCGCCCAACGCGCCAAAATATCCTCAGCTAACGCCTCGCGTTTTGCAACATCTTTTTCTGCAATAAACTGATTTACCAAACCGCGTAAAGAACCGGATTCATCCTGCATTATCGCCTTATGTAATGAACCGACATTGCCCGCTCCTTGTACATTTGGAAGCAGTGCGACATCATCGGAAATCTCTACCTGCGACGAATCCACCGAATACACCGGATTACGATTCAGCAGATATTCTCCAGTCATCCGAGTACTGCCATCTGCCAAAGTAAACGTTCCCGTTCGCACTTGGATGTTATTAGCGCCGTCGGTCACGCCAGTGTTGTTATACGACAAGCCAATGGACACAATCCCCAAATCAACCAACTGCTTTAATTCGCCAGCGGAAGCAATGCCGTCGCCGTCAGAATCTTGCCAAATTCGTAGCAGAGCATATATTATATCATTACTATCAATCTTGCCATCCTTGTTGTTGTCATACTCTGCCAATGCCATAAAACCGCTTGATGCCAACGTTTTGCCATCTTTCATTAACGTACGGTCGCCGAACAACTCATTGCCGCCATTAATTATCCCGTCGCCGTTTTTATCATATACCAGCAAGCCTTCTTTGGCACCAACCCACGAGGTTTTTTCAGCGAAGCCATTATTGTCCAAGTCAAAGAACGCATTTGAATCATCAATCGACACTGTCGTTATTCCGTCGCCGTCCAAATCAAACACCAGCGGATCAATACGGCGATTTTGCTCGGCTTGAGCTTTCTGAAAAATAACCTCAATATCTTTATACTCTCCACTCGAGAACATCCTTTCAAACTCTTTCAGCACGTAGTTAGCATAGCCAATTTGAGCATCTGTATAGCTGTGCCTAAATTTACCGTTCTCTTTTGCTGAAGGACTACCGGGCATCCCTTCATATCTATCAGACCTATGTTCTTTCCATTTGTAGAAAGGCAATTTATTGGTCAGTAATGATTCCTTATAATTACCTTCTATTTTAGCTACTTCAATAACTTTGATAGCTCCAAGAAGCTTCTCGATCTTGTCCTTGTCGAGCTTAGCTAAGCCGGCTACATTCTCCTCTACGGTATCTGTTACATCACCCGTTGTCCTGTCTATTAGAGTGTCAAGCATATGATACCTTGCAATATCTGAGCCGCCCCCGCCGCCAAAGAGCCCTGCGTATGCCAGCATAGTACTCCTATATTCATCTCCGTCTTTTAAGCCCTTTTGAATGTTCTTTATTTTAGCAAGATAATCGACATTGCGATTCTTACCCGTAAGGCTATAAACCTTATACATCAGCATAGTTGTTAACGCCTTGACGTTCACCGATTGAGCTCGCACTCCACTCAATGCATCAACGTGATAAACTTGCCTGCCTAGTCTCATACCGTAATTACCGGTAAGATCTCCAGAATTAATATGATTCGTTGAATTATACTTATATCCATTATTCCATATCTCAATGTCCCAAGTGTTCTGACCTACACCAACACCATTAAAGGTTACTGATTTCACTCCTATATCACCACTTTCCATATCAGAAGTTACGTATGTCATATACTGAGCCAACCCGCCGCCTAACGAGTGTCCAGTAAAGCTAACATTACTATTCTGGTTGAGAGCCTTGAACATAGCATCTTTAGTCTCGTAACATACTGGACCGTGTTCATTTAAAGTGTTAAACACAAAGTCTTTTGCTTGTTGAAATTGGCGAATAAATGCCTGTGGAACGAAAGACGCTATTTGTATGTCCGTGCCCCAATCTTTTATATTATTAGTACCACGAAAGGCAAACACTATCTCACCTGTTTCTGGGTTTTGAAAAGCAGCGCAAGAAAAGGGGATAGAGCGAGTAACAACTTCCTTTCGTTTATACCCGCGATAATTCACAACTTTTACTTCACTGACGCTAGACGGGGACTGGGCTATAAGTTTCCAGGAGCGGAGTGGATTAGAAGAATTTTGGAGGGCAGAGAATTCAGGACTATAAAGATTAAAATCTCTGCGTGATTTCTTTTTCTGCTCATCTCTAATAATTTCGCCCAGAGTTAATCCAGCATCAGATTCTTTAAAGTCAACATAAGCTAATGCTGACAAACTTAAGTACTCAATGGTTTTTACCATCTATCGCCCTCCTCTACTGGCATATTTTTTGACATATCAATACAACCCTTTATCTCATTAATTGATGACAACTTATCTTTATTACAATATTCTCTTGAAATAAGCTTGCCATTCTTCGATAAGTATATATTTACAGATATATCTTTAGGGCTCACTCCCACGTTTTTCGCATACTCTATCATCTCGTGTATACCACTAGCAAAACGACTCTCGTCTTTAATGTCACCATCATACTTAAAATCTAATCCATAAGCTAAATTGCCACGCTGCCCGACTTTATTTTCAGCCAAAAACACCTCCTCAAAAGTTGGCTTTTTCAGAGTGAAGGTGCGCTCTACGTCTGGATCTATTACACCTAGTCTAACTTTAGCGTCAACGGGCATGTCTTTAAATATTTCTCTGACTTTGGGCTGAATTTTGGCAGTTTGTTCTTTTTGCCAAGTTCTTACTACATAGTCGTCGCTGTACTTTGTCTGGTTATCCACCCGAGAAATATACACCTTTATGCTTTTATCTGATTTAGGATAAGCATCAGCAGACCATACACAAGAAATACCAAAAGCACCGCCATTACAACTAGGTTTTTCTACTTCAAAATCTTGGTCATATTTGTTTTTTAGATAGCTAGTCATATTAGCTTGTTCAGTCTTATCGCTAACCGAACGTTTATTAATTTCTCTATCTATTATAATTCCACCTACAATGTACACTACAGTCATTACCACAACTATTGACGACAGAATAATCAAGATAACTCGCCAGGCTTTTTTATTATTTATGCGTGATTTGTTAGTCCTTTTGTTTTTACCCTTCGCCATACAATATAGCCCCCTATTGCTTAATTATTTATCATTTTACCTTAAGAATAAGCACGATGCAACGGACTGATAATTCTATAATTTATTTCTATGCTAAACTTTTACCTCGCTGACGCTAAACGGGGATTGGGCTATAATCTTCCAGGAGCGGAGAGGATTAGAAGAACTTTTGAGAGCGGAGAGTCCGGAGTCTAATAGCTTGAGATTATTAGAAAAGAGCTTTTTATCTATAATATAACCAACGCTTTTACCTTCTGTCTCCTTCGTAAAATCACCATAGGATAATGCACTAAGATTTAGATAATCTATAGTTGAAACCATTATTCACCCCTTCCTATTTCTGTCATTTTAGACAGTTTTTTATATTATCGTACGAATAGTCGAATGGTTTATCGTAGGTAGTCTCACATTTTTTAGTTTTACCATACCTAGTACTTATAGAATAATTTATGTCCAAATTGTGTATATTACTAGCACGGATAACTGAAGTAATACGATTAGCATCATTCACCATATCATCCATAGAAGTATCACTTTCTAAGTCTTCATAAGATAGCCCAACAGTATAAGACAAACCGTGGTCTTGCTTTATAATATTCTCCATTTTCGGATTATCTGGTAATGCGATATCAGATAGTGGTTCTGCAAGGTAAATTTCTACCGAAGCAGTAACCTTCCACTTTGAGCTTGAAGCATTTTGCTGAGCTATTCTATTCAGTCGGGCAGTCTCGCGCTGAGACCAAATTTTTGCAGTATACTGATCAGAAAAATTATCTCTATTTTCCGCTTTTATAATACGAAACACCATACTTTTGTCGTCAGTCGGATAAGCATCAGCCTCCCAAGTGCCGAGGACGTCCAGCCCACCACCGCTAAGCTTTGGACGACCCACTTCAAAATCTTTGTTGTATTTATTTTTCAGATACTCAGACATCCCATTCTGGGCATTATATATTTTATTTTCATTTTTGACATGTAAGGCAATCGCTATAACAATAATAAGTGTAGTCACACTACAGATGGCAATCAATAATCTGTACGATTTACTTTTCTTTACTTTATCATATTTTGCCATCACCCACTCCAGCTACTTTCTAGATATTATTATTCTAGTTTAAGCATAACTTATATACAAGAAGACCTTGTTATATAACGCTTAACCTTCTAACGGAAAAGAGGGTTTGAAGATATTTTAATAAATGTGCGTCCAAAATACTTCTGGCATAGTCATAAAACACAGCATTTAATATCAGATATTGCTCATTAGTTATGTTCACTCCACCTCCTCTTTATATATTTATCTACGTCACTCGAAGATTCTATATTGCTAATGTCCTGATCCTCCAGCCATAACTCATGTAGTGAATCATGATAGTCTATAGCCAGCATTACACCCATTTGCTTTCTTATTTCAGAAGTCACTCTATATATACGCTCTGACAAATCATCAAAATTAACGTCATTCTCTAAAGATATTGTCATATATATTTTTCTGCCAAATTTATTAAATGCATCTTTATAGGAGGGTATGTTTTTCGTAATAGCTCTGCCAACCTCTATATTGCTGTTTATCCTTATTGATTTGAGTCTAGCTCTACCGCCAAACTGCTTGCTAACTAGGTTAGCTATATCATTCCTAGACTCTCTTTCCCAAATACGATCTGGATAGGTATCAGAGTAAGCACTCTCGCCTTTTCTGTAGTCAGCTCTATTCCACACTTCAAACCTAAGACTACTATCATCAACCGGATAAGCATCCACATACGGAT
>JABZJU010000030.1 GCA_015257635.1 Nanosynbacter sp.
GGTCTGCTCAAGCTCAGGTTAAGCAGGTGATAGCTACTTTGAGTTATTTGGATAATAACGGCGTGAAGCCAGGGTATATAGACGTCAGGGTAGATCAGAGGTCGTTCTATAAGTAGGGCGGTCAACTTCTCTTCTAGATAGAGTAAGTTCTCTTTTTGTTCTATTTATGTATAGCATGGAAAATATATATAACAATATAAAAATATGCAAAAGTCAAATAATCGCAAAATGATAAGCTAGGGGAGTAGGGCAATAAAAATATAAAAATGTCAAATAATATAAAATGCATTGTGGAAAACCTAACGAGCTTACGGCGCGCATGCTCAGAGTTTATATTGATGTAAAAATATCAATGCAGCACTCCAGTATGTGTAGTGCTGGAATTAAAAATATTTTTTAAGTTCGTATTTTGTTGGTGTATATTTTTATAAAAGACAGTATGTTTTATGAAGTTGTATATAATAGAGAATCCCCTAGCCAAATTATCGAAAAAAATTCATTTTATAAGATGTTATCGGATATATGTAGACATATGTATATTCATCTTTGTATGGTATTTATTATTGCGTAAAAGGTACATTGTGCGACATTATAATTAGGTCATAAACACGATTACTCTATCGTGTTTGATCAATCAATAAATAACCAATGAAAGGTTTTAATTATAATGTCTGAACAATCTGACAAACAAAATATTAACGCGACTGCCCTTGTCGATAATTTTGAGATTATCGTTGGCAAGTCGAAAAAATCTGGCAATGAATATTTGGTTGGCTCTCTATATATAAAGTCGCCAATCTCTGAGACGCCAATTCGTTTGAATCTTGACTATATTGACGATAACACTCGTGAACTTCTGAAAATGGCCATTAAAAAGTTTAATGTCCAAGCCCAGAAGGATTTCAAGGAAGGAATTAACGACTAGTTCGTTTTTTGTTCGACATGAGACTAGCTGACGCAATAGCACAAGTAATTATTTCATCTGCTCCCCTGCTGATGACCTTAATTGTGCTATTCGTCATTTTTAGCTGGATCCGTGTTTTAATCGATAACATGAGCGGAAGAGGTCTATAATGCTGAATCCGCTCGTTTATTCACGACCGCAACTTCTAGCATTTTCCGATCATGAATTGCTAGTTCTTCAGTACGAACTACTACTTGCGGTTAGTTCCCTGCTATTTGCAATCATTGGAGTTTTTGTCCTCACGCTTTTTCTTCGCTGGTTGCTCCCTAGATATTGGTACAAGAATAATTTAACTTAAGGAGGAATTAATCGCATGTTGTGGTTCTTATTAGGAGTATTAATCGGTCATTACGTCTTAAACGACATTAAAAGGATTTTTAAGAGGAGTCTTGGAGAATGACAAGCGATCAACTACAAGCAATTTCAAAAGCGTTCTCAGTTTCGCATTTACTAGATATATTTACACAATTAGCCCCGTTTATTCTTAGTGTTGTGGCTATTTTGCTTGGAGTTTCGATTGTCTCGACTCTTCTCAAGCAACTCAAGAATCATTTAGCATTGAAGAAGTTTGAACAAGAAGAACAAGAACGATACGACGATGAAGCATATATTTTAGACCTCCAAAATACTCTGGATCATTATGAAGAGTATGATAAGTATTCTGAACCAGAAGAAGCCGAATGGCGGACTCTGGAGGCGAATGAGGAATACAAACGTATGACTGGAGAATACTACATTGATCCGCAAGAGATTAAAGATCACTACGCCATTCGGTGAGGCTGAATACTTAGGCATTCTCGGCTTGTCATGCGATTACGATGATATTGGAATATATATGGTGGATACTGGGGAGTATAAGGTATTATGGGAAAATTAAACAAACTTGTTTTAATAGCAATAACTATCGCTATTTCAATATCATTCGTATTTGCTCCGCTGACGCACGCTATTAAGAAGAATATCCCTGAGCAACTCATGAAAGTCAATTCATTGACTCTCGGCCACAAGGGCTCAAAAGCGTTTAATGGTAAAGACTACGATACAGAGTTTAACTATCGGTACTATCAGTGGATCTTCGTAAAGAAAAATCGCTGGCTCTGTGGTCTATCTCAGATAAACGCAAAAATCTTATTCGATCAAGCAATCCGCGATAAGGGCGATTGGATCATAACCGAAAGAGTTATAACCGACGGATTAGCCGGCGATATTGAACCATTTCATCGGATTGATTTATATTTCTCAGAAGTACCACTGAAGAATCAGGAATTAAACTGGGATAAATATTACGGATATCAGTTTACCTCAACGCGACAGGAGAACTGGCGACACTTTACTATTACTCAAAACTACAATCAAACGACTGTGAGTTGTGAATCGAATGATCAAGCGTACTTAAATAATCAATCTTTTTCAATTTCGAAAAATGACAAGGTTTCCCCACTATATGTTTTTCAATCAACGCCAAAATACAAGCTAGGTAAAACGCTTGAGGGCGTCGACATTAACGACCTTCTACTTCCAGAGAATCCGGGTGAAAAAATGCAACCAGATTTCGCTTGGACGATTGACGACAAACTCAAACTTCGTGTGAGTTATATGAAAAACGTCAAGGAGTTTGAAGACCCAAAATATCCAAAACTGTCGGATTACCTCAAGTGGCATTACATTTTGAGAGAATCAGACGAAAAGCGTGCAGACGGTAAAGTTATCGATGACTCGAAAAATGGAATTAATCTCGGCTATCAATACACTATGCCGACAAAGATGTTTTACAAGCTTGAGATAACCCTCGATAGCTCAGACATGCCACTTGTATGGAATCCACGGCCCGATTTTGGATACATAAAAAAGCGAACGTTTTTCATTAATGTTGATGGGAAAAATAGGTGGGGAAACACGTTTACTGGCGGATTGTGTGACGCTAACGGCGTATGCATTGAAAAAGAATACAAGATCCGATGTGAAGATATGACAACAACTTTCGATCGTGTGAGCTGTCGAATGACTGAGAACTTTTCAGGAGGCGTACTCAATCCGTCTTTGCTTGCAATTCGTCGTCTTGTTTCGTCCTTAGCCGTTCCAGATCCGCCAAAATGTGGAATCGACATTCCACCGATTGCCGATCCACGTTTTCAAGCATTCAATCCGTCAATCGTCGTTGCTGACGCTTGTAATCGAACGAAAACATTTTACCAGACATTTCCTCTTGCAACAGTCGCTGTCAACTTCTCTATGGCTCTATTCTTCTTGTGGCTGGTCGTTCGAATATTTAACAAGCTAACAAGTCATAAAGACGACGATATGATAGGAGAGGTGTAGTATGGATCATCTTTTTGACGTCGATTTTAACTCAGTTTTTGACGCGATTTTGTCGTTTTTTATGTTCCCGCTCCATATCATTTTAACTCCCGTCGACTATCTCCTTAAACAGATCCCGAACATTGATGTGATACCGAACTCAATATCCGCTATTGTCGGATACGTTGGCAATATTCCCTCCACTATCGTTTCCTTAACTGGAATATCCCCTATTATCTGGAATGCAATCATTTCTACGCTACTGTTATATTTTGCCGTGATACCTGTCATTAACGGAATTAAAAAGTTAATTAACTGGATAAGAGGTTAACATGTCGATTGAGTGGAATACATTTTTGAAAAAGAGACGTAAAGAAAAAAGAGGGTTCCCTACTGGAACGATCTTTTTTACGGGTTCGCAAGGTGCTGGAAAAAGCTTATCGGCTACGCACTACATTAAGAAGCTCAAAGACCGATATCCGAATCTATACATCTATAGCAATATTAAACTCAAGATAGCGGATAAGATTTTGACAAGCGACCAAATTGCCGATCATATTCTTGATGTGAAAGACGATCGTCCTATCGCATTCTTTATCGACGAGATTCAAACTGTTTTATTCTCTGGTAAAAAAGCCGTCTCTATGGAGACATTCAAGGCTATTTGTCAACAGAGAAAGGCCGAAAAAACTATTATCGGTACAATGCAGGAGTTCTTAGACTTAGACATAAAATATCGTCGACAGTTGCGTTCGCAAGTGGAGTGTTTCAGATTTTGGGCAATTCAGTTCGAATTGTGGAAAGATCCAGAGTCTTTACGGTTCGATTCACGAAAGAATGACTACATCGGCAAGACGCGACATATTAACATCTGGAAACGACACAATGAAGCGTATGACATCTACGACACTTACGAGATTGTTGGTGCGACAATGGATATCGATCCAAACAAACGCGAACAATATTCAAAACAAAAACCTCAACGCGTTATTATACAGAATCAGAAGGGGTCGACGCCCGTGTAGAATAAATAATGTCGAGAAAGGAATCTGAACCAATGGGTGCAGAGACTGTAACAAAGCTTACAACTGCTTTTAATCCTGCAGGTCTACTTGACACGTTCGTTTCATTCGCTCCATTTATTTTGGGCGTTGCTGGTACGATCATGGTCGTTGGCTTGGTAAAATGGGCTATTAAAACAGTTCGACGCAAGTTGTCTGGCGGTGTTGCTTAACAACTCGCAAAAAGACGAATCACGCCCATTTAGGGCGTGATTTCGTCGGTGCTTTTCGGCCCCTCCACCACGGCCAGAAAAGCATTTTGCAGACTTTTGACGCAAGCGTCAAAAGTTGTGGCCCTACTTGATATAGGGACACAACTTGCATACTTTTAACAAAACTAGGGAGTATTTGGTGGCAAAAAGAATTAGTGAGGAGGGTATTTTTATAGGAGATATCGTAAAGGAATACCCAAACATGTTTAAGATTATTATTTATCACGACGGATATTATCTACCGTCCTCAGATCGTAAAGAGATCAAAAAAGTCAATAAAGAGACGCGACGTCAAGATTCGATCCACCGATCGCTCCGTCGCACAAAAACGACCATAAAAGACATCATGCTATGCAATCGATTCGATTATTGGTGTACGTTTACGTATAACTGCCGTGCTTGTTATCCAAAATGCGACAACAACCCATGTACCTGTAATCCGTCAACATGCAAGCGATTTGACATTAATTACACACGACGCACGCTCCAAAATTGGTACAGGAATCAAAAGAAGCATTCTCCAAAACTTAAGTACTTAGCCGTCCCAGAGTTCCACAAAAACGGTGCAATCCATTTTCATTGCATGATATCTGGATTTAACGGTCGATTGAAGGATTCAGGAAAAAAGACTAAGAACGGTCAAACAGTCTATAACGCTGTCGGATATTACTCAGGCTTTACTGAGTTTGTGCGAATCGGCGAAAGATTCGACGACGTCGATTTTAACTCGGAATATCAACGCGTCATTAGTTATATAAGTAAGTATATAACTAAGGATATGCCACTTATTCACGGCCGTCGGCGATTTCTGACGTCAACAAACTTAAACAAGCCCGTTACAACAGTAAACGGAATTAGCAAGTTTAAGTTACAATCGCTGATTCGCAACAAAAAGCCGGAGTTTATAAACGAATACCTAGAAGTCCAGAAACATGACTTCTCTATTCCCGCTTAGTCTTTTTTATTGATATTGACAAGCAGTATTATTATGATTATCAGTAGCAATACTGATATCAACAACTCCCCCATTGTAAAAGAGTGAAAAATAACTCCAGTGTCGAATAGTTTTGTTGATCCTCTTATCATGTTGTCCTCCTGCCCTTATTCTACCATAAAATACGTTGTTTATTTTACACTCTTTACGTATTGACTAGGTACATTGTGCGACATTATAACTATATCTAAAACACGACTATCCCATCGTCTTTCTTCGCGATAAATTTATCTCATTTTCACTAAATCAACCTACTTGTCATTTATTGTTTTATAAACCGCCCTATTTACTGGCTTGGTACGTTTTATGTTGTATATTGGCTTATCTACATTGGCTCGGATTTATAATCTATGCTTGTATCGCGCAAAATTTATCAATATAAATACTTAGCCGATTTGGCTTTATACGCGCTTAAAAATTAACTAATAATTAGTTCGTATTTTGTTCTATTATTGTTTTGATTGCTAGTTTTGCGAAAGAGCTTGGGTGATTCTGTGCTTAATTATTTCACTGTTCCATTCGCCTGTCTTAAATCGCAGTAGGGGCATATTAGTATTGGTCATGATCGAATTGACAAAATCGTCGCGCGTTTTTCGATCAGGCTGATTGTGAGTACTATCATCAAGCTCAATAGCTATAAGAGGCTTCATGTCATTGGTACAAATTAGAAAGTCTATGGATTTGCCGTTTATTCTCGCGAAAGCTGCCTTCCAGCTTTGCCCTTTTATCTCATGATCCAAAAACATGCTTAAATGAGCCTGAGGTATAATTACACATCCGTTTATTGCTTCGTGTAGAGT
>JABZJU010000031.1 GCA_015257635.1 Nanosynbacter sp.
TTCTACATCTGCGCCCGTAGAGGGAAAGTCTGTGTCAGAGAGCTCTATTGGTACTAGCTTTGCACCTCCGGTAACTCCATTTACGCCTTCGTCTGTTGCTTCTACTCCTTTATCATCGATCTCTCAGCCTGAAGCGAAAAAAGACTCTTCTAACGACAATACGATTTCTAAAGAGGTTGATAGCCCTACGAACGAGAAAGTTGCTAACGATTCAATAGCTAACAGAGCTCCTGGCATGGCCGCTAGCGAAGTAAAAAGTACATCTGTTATAGCAAAGCGTCCAACTGGTCGTTTCATGGATGTTGTTAGACCTTCATCTGTCAGCACTATCCAAAAACCTGCTGCTCCCGCTCCATCCCGAACTGGCACGACGATTCAACCCTCACCTGATTTGGTGGACGTGATTAGCACAAATAATAGGCATTCTGCGGTAAGGAAAGAAATGTCTGATATGGCTTCTCAATCAGATAATCTTAGTAACGCCCCTGATCTTAAAGACGTACATAATGAATCTACTTTTGCGGAGATTGAAGATGTGTCCGCTGAGGAGTTGTCATTGACTGATAAGATAGCTCAATCATTAGCCGTAAGTAATAGCGAAACTTCTGCTGCGCCAATAGATATTCCATTGGAGTCTCCGTTTATTGCTAATGTTGAAGTGGAGAAGAGGCCTCTTGGTGTTGTTGATCAAAATGTTATGGAGTCTGAAGCTGACGTAGAGGAAGATGAGCTTGAGTCTGGGTCTGTAGACTTGGAAGATATGAAATTGAACCATCAGTATAATTCTGACTTATCTAATTACAACATGAGCGAAAATTCTTTGGGCGATGCATCCGACTCGCCAATGGATTTGAGTCCAGAAATTATAGCAATTGAAGAGGCTGGTGTCCCTGAAGATTCAGACGATAAAATGTCCACTGACATTGACAGTTCTTTGATAGAGTCTTCTGAATTATCTGAAAAAGAAGCCATGGATTCTGAGTTGACGCCGATGTTTGATGCTGTATCTACGGAGGTTAAACCTTCAGCTGGTAAAGAGAAGAAAAAATCTGGGTTGCTAATAGCGTTGCTTATTGTTCTATTTTTGGCAATTGGTATGGCTGGCGGTGCTGTTTCGTACTTTTTGCTGATAAAATAGATATATGTCTAATTTTACTGACGGATTAAATAGCGAGCAGGCTCGAGCGGTGACGCACGCTGATGGGCCACTGTTGATTTTGGCTGGAGCTGGATCTGGAAAGACTAAAACTCTGACCCATAGAATTGCCTATTTGATTGGCGAGTTGAAAATATTTCCTAGTCGAATATTGGCGGTTACATTTACTAATAAAGCTGCGAAGGAAATGCGTCAGCGATTGGCGCAAATATTGGGTGAAGATTCTGAAAATCGGCAATTTATGCCGTGGATGGGAACTTTTCACAGTATTTGCGTGCGAATGTTGCGGATGGATGGTGAAAATATTGACCTGAATAAGCGATTCTTAATTTACGATACCGATGATCAAATAAGCTTGATGAAGCAGATCATGAAGTCTCGCGGTTTGACGGATAAAGATATTAAACCTCGAGCTGTACTTTCGGCTATTTCGAATGCTAAAAATGAAATGCGAAGTGCTGAGGATTTTTCGGCTTCAACTCGCGGCCCAAGAGAGCAGAAAATAGCTGAATTGTTTTTTGCTTATGAAAAAGCTCTGAAAGATGCTTCGGCGTTGGATTTTGACGATTTATTGATAAAAACCGTGGAATTATTGAGAAGTAAGCCAGACATCCGTCACAAATGGCAGCAGCAATTCGAGCATATTCTGATTGACGAGTATCAGGACACGAATGCGGTGCAATATGCGCTAATTAAACTGTTGGTTAATTCACGTCGCAATTTATGCGTGGTTGGTGATGACGCTCAGTCGATTTATAGTTTTCGCGGGGCTGATTATACTAATATTCTCAATTTTGAGCGTGATTTTCCGGGCACGACGGTGGTTAAGTTGGAGCAAAATTATCGTTCGACTGGCGCGATTTTGAATATGGCAAATGCGCTGATTAGCCATAATATTCATAGAACTGATAAAAATTTATGGACGGCGAATGGCGACGGTGTTGAGCCGAAATTATGGCAATTATACAATGAGTCTGAGGAGGCTTTGGCGATTGCGAATGAGATTCAGGCGCAAATTGCGAACGGTCGTCAATATGGTGACGTGGCGGTGTTGTACCGAACGAATGCGCAAAGTTACGCAATTGAGCGAGCCTTGCGTCAGAGTTATATTCCGTATAAAATCGTCGGCGGTTTGCGATTTTTGGATCGAGCGGTCGTTAAGGATTTATTGGCATATCTGCGATTGTTGTATCAGCCGAGTGATCGAGTTAGTTTTTTGCGAATTGTGAATACGCCAAAACGCGGTGTTGGAGCAGTAAGTATTTCTAAGTTTCTGGACTGGAATGACGCGTCAGAGAAAGATATAATTAGCGGGTTGCTGGCGGTTGAGGAAGCGGATACTTTGACAGCGCGCGCAAAACGTCCGTTGCTAGAGTTTGGTCAAAAATTGCACGATTTGCAGCAGGAAATTGACGGATCTCCAGCCGAACTGATTGAAAAAATCATGAAAAGTACTGGCTATGAAGATTTTATAAACGACGGAACGCCGCAAGCTGAGGAGCGAATGGAAAATATCGGCGTGCTTTTGTCAGAGGCGAAGGCTTACGTTGACGTGGCGACGTTTTTGGAAGAGATGGCTTTGATGTCTTCGACAGATACAACTGCCGATCAACAAGTAACGCTCATGACACTTCATGCGGCTAAAGGCTTGGAGTTTCCGGTGGTTTTTTTGGCGGGACTGGAAGAGGGGATTTTGCCGCACGCAAGAGTGTTTGATAGCGGCAACGCTGATGACATCGAAGAGGAGCGCCGATTGTGCTACGTTGGTGTAACTCGGGCGAGGGAAGAATTGTTCGTTAGTTGTGCTAGTTCTCGGACGCAATTTGGTCAGATTGGCTATAATATGCCATCGAGGTTTTTGGATGAGATGGGCTTGATGGCTGGTGGTGTTGATAGACCAGCTCAGCCGATCGTAGAACCTGATTTTTATTCAGAAGATATTGGTTTGGAGGTTGGTGATCGAGTTCGCAGCCCGAGTTTTGGTTCGGGGGAAATTATTGATAGCGAAGGGTTGAGCGTTACTGTTCAGTTTGACAATGGAAATATTAAGAAATTGAACGTCGAGTTCGCGCGCTTGGAGAAAATTTGATATAATAAGAATACCTGCGTTGTGGGTGTGAACTTATGGGTATAAGATTACAAGCAAAACACTATTCTAAGAAAGTTACGTTCGTTTCTGGCGCGATATTGATGCTGGTTGGCGGTTTATTTTTCGTCAATCAAGCACTAGCTGACGCTACTAAGCCGGCAACTAAGGCTGGTGAAAAGTTGGTAACAATTTACGACAGGGGCGCAGAAAAGACGATTGTTACAAAAGCGAGGACGATTCGCGAGGCTTTGAAATTGGCTAAGTTTTCTATTGATGAACGTCAAGACGTAGTCGAGCCGAGTCTTGATTCGGAGATGGTGGCAGAGAAGTATAACATTAACATTTTCCGCGCTCGTCCAATAACAATTGTCGATGGAAATAAACGCCTGAAGGTAACTACCGCCGAGCAGACGCCGGCTTTGATTGCGAAGGCTGCTGGAATTGAAGTTTTTGAAGAGGATAAAATTACTTTATCCAATTCCGATAATATGGCGGTTGATGGCGCAAACATGGTGATGAAAATTGACAGAGCCTCGATGGTTAATTTTGTACTTTACGGCAAAGAATCTGTCATTCGCACACATGCTAAGACGGTTGGCGAGCTATTGAAAGAGAAGAATATTAACCCAAAGAAAGATGATACGCTATCTGTGGATCGTTTGGCAAAAATTATTCCCGGAATGAAAATTGAACTTTGGCGTAATGGCAAGCAAACCATAACAGCAGAAGAAGATGTAAAATTTGAGGTTGAAAAAGTTCAAGACGCGAATCGAGATTCGGGATATCGCGAAGTAAAACAAGCGGGCGAGAATGGTAAGAAGAATGTCACTTATGAAGTTGAAATGAAGAACGGCGTGGAGGTGAGCCGCAAGGAAATCGCTAGTGTTGTGACAAAAGAGCCAAAGAAGCAGATTGAGATTGTGGGGACGAAAGTTAGCCTACCTTCTGGATCTCATTCGGATTGGATGTCTGCGGCTGGTATTAGCCCTGATGATTATGGCTATGTGAACTTCATTTTTACGAAAGAGTCAACTTGGCGAACGACGGCTAGGAATGGGCAATATGCTGGGCTCGGTCAGACGAATATAAATAAGCTTTCTCAGGCTTGCCCAAATTGGCAAAGTGATCCAGTTTGTCAGATTAGAGTTTTCAATAATTATGCCGTAAGTAGATATGGTAGTTGGGCTGGGGCTTACAATGCATGGAATCGCCAAAAATGGTGGTAGACTAACGCTGGCGGCGTAAGTTGGTTGCAGTCTATAGATAAAAAGTGCTTAATCTGATATAATTTATTTGACTAGGTTAACAAGTCATTATATGATTATGCGCGCAAAAGGTTTATTTTTTGGAAAAATTATTGGATTAGCTGTGTTGGTTGCGATTGCGACTCCAATGGTTTCGTTTGCTGACGGAAAGACTTCTGGTGAGCATTTGGTTCGTATTTATGATCGCGGTGAAGAAAAGACTATTATCACAAATGCATTGACCGTTCGGCAGGCCTTGCGTGCGGCTAAGATTACGATTGACGAAAAGATTGACACGGTTGAACCAAATATTGATATGGAATTGACCGGCGCGAAATACCAGGTCAATATTTTCCGCGCTCGTCCAATAATAATAGTTGATGGAAATAAACGCCTGAAAATAACCACAGCTGAACAAACGCCGGCTTTGATTGCGAAGGCTGCTGGACTGACTTTATATCGCGAAGATAAGACGCATTTTACGAATTCTGACGATCTTTTGGTGAACGGTGTGGGTCTGGTGATGAAGATTGAACGATCAAAACAGCGAACGATAACCGAAGAAGTTGATGTTAATTTTGAGATTGAGCAGATTAAGGACGATTCTCAGCCGATTGGGTTTAAGAGTGTTAAGCAGCTTGGGGAAAAAGGTGTGCGGAAGGTGACTTATCAGGTTGAGGTAGAGAATGAGCGCGAAATTAGTCGTAAGGAAGTTGCTAGCGAAATCACAAAGCAGTCAAAGAAGCAGATTGAAATAATTGGTACGAAGCCTAAAAATCCATTGACGAAAAGCAAGGGCGCGCAGATATTTACCGATTCTAAGGGTGTAGCACATCGCGAGACGTATTATGATTTGCCGATGAATATTGTGATAAAAGCTTGTGGCAGCGGCGGTACGTATACGGTGAGGGCGGACGGCGCGAAGGTTGATAAAGATGGTTATATTTTGGTGGCGGCTAATTATGGTAATTATCCGCGATGTTCGGTAGTGGAGACAAGCATGGGTCCTGGAAAGGTTTATGACACTGGTGGATTTGCAGCCAAACATCCGCACGGATTCGACTTGGCGACCGACTGGACGAATGGAGATGGGCGCTAAATGGCTTCTTCTCATGGACCAAAAAAATCGCTTGGACAGCATTGGCTGAAAGATCCGGAGATTTTGGCGGATATTGCTGAAGCGGCCGAATTGACGGGTGATGATGTTGTGCTGGAAATTGGACCGGGACTAGGTACTTTGACTAGTCGCTTGTTGGCTCGGGCTAATTCGGTGACCGCCGTGGAATTTGACGCAGATTTGGCGCGAAAACTACCAGGACAATTTCCTGGTAAGAAATTAACTGTCGTAAATCAAGATATATTGCAATTTGATCTGAATCAATTGCCAAAAAATTACAAAGTCGTAGCTAACGTCCCATATTACATCACCAGCAAAATTGTTGAAAAATTGATGACCGCGGAAAATAAGCCGAGCATTGCGGTGCTGTTGGTGCAAAAAGAAGTTGCCGAGCGAATTGCGGCAGAGGCTGGGAATATGAGTGTTCTGTCTGTGAGCGTTCAGATTTTTGCTGAGGCGGAGTTGGATATTGAAGTTCCGAGGCAGTTTTTTACGCCACCACCAAAAGTTGACTCGCAGGTTGTGGTTTTAAGAACTCGTAATAATCCGTTAATTACTCCAGAAGATCAGAGAGATTTTTTCCGCATTGTTAAGGCTGGATTTTCTGCTAAGCGAAAGAAGTTACGTTCCAGCTTGAGCGGTGGGTTGGGAATTGATAAGGG
>JABZJU010000032.1:0-251 GCA_015257635.1 Nanosynbacter sp.
CGCAACCGCTTGGTCGCCCACTGACGAAACTGCGTGCCGCGCAATGACTTAACCCGATAACCAACAGAGATGATAACATCAAGGTTGTAATAATTCGTCGGCTTAGTAGAAAATTCGGAATTTCCGAATTTTCTCATCGTTACCTCTTCTGACAACTCTTTTTCCATATAAATATTCTTAATATGCTCATTAATCGTAGGCTTAGACTTACTAAATAACTCTGCCATTTGCTCTTGTGTCAGCCAAACCGT
>JABZJU010000032.1:261-6183 GCA_015257635.1 Nanosynbacter sp.
CCGTTTCGTCTTGGATTTGGACGCTTATGGAGACTTTGTTGTCGGAGGTTTTGTAGAGGAGAAAATCCGTCATTAGAACACTCCTTATGCCTTTGAGCCAGATGGCTTATCATTATAACTACCGTCAATCATAACTATTCCGTTTGAATTCTTAATACCCAGTTCTTCTAATATCATGTTAACTCTCCTGTATTCATCTTCGTCAAAAAATAAGATAACCTTTAATGATTTCGTATCTAAAGATGCTATGTCGGCTTTTTGATAAATCTCTACTTGTTTACTGAGATTATTTCTTAATTTTGTATTGGACGCGAGTTTAAATTCTACATATGTCTTATCTTCTGAACCAAAAGATACAACAAAATCAACCGGACCTCTCCCGTGGTTTGTTTCGGGATTAACGTCATAATGAGACTTGTTAGCAACCCATATTAGTTTGAATAGACGCTGAAGTTCATCTTCATTATGAATGCGTATTCCTTTCCTATCAAAAAAGCACTTATAACCATCGTTGTCTTCTATAAAGCTCTTCAGTATATGAACACGTCTTATAGCCTCCTCAAAACTACTTTGTGATTGAGGAGTGTCGGCATAAAAGTTAGTCTCACGAGAAAGCCTATTTATAGCATCTTTAGCATTTCCTGTAAAGATATCTTTTGCGTATTGAACTCTAGATAGACTTTGGCGAACAGCTTGTTCTCCACTGTCTTCCTGTCTACGAATATATACATCTACAAGTTCTGGAAATTTTTTAGCAGTACGTAGGTAGACCTCTTTCTTATCGCTTGCTACAGAATCATCAGGCATCAAGGAGTTAATGTAGTTGTTTACAGCAAGCCTTAATTCTTCATTTTCAACAGCATTAGGTAAATTGGGTAATTCTGAATAGAACGAGGCACTACTAATCCATGTATCATCTTTTGTTAATATATCAGCAGGTGTCAATAATACGTAACTGCTGTAGCTAGAAATATAAGGCAGCTTATATTTCTTAGGCATCCATCTTCTTGTTCTATAGTTAAAGAACGCACGCTCTACGCTTACCTCCTTGACCAACTTATTGTCGATGTAAAGTTTTGCAAACTTCTCCGTATAGTCAGCAAGATAGCCTTTAATTAAATTAACAGTGAAGTCACTTATTCTATCACGACCCACACCCTCTTCTATGATACACAACTTCTCTAAGTGTACCCCCCTAGCCAACCCTTTATCATCAATACTATCCAATATTTTACCTAATCCACCGCTAAGGCTTCGTGCAAATCTTTCACCCAAGCCAGCGCCCTTATTTGAATTCTTTGAAAATCCTAGCCAATTTTGCTTAACTTCTCCGAAACGAAACCAAGCTTTCTGCATAGCGATATTATCGTGAGCTAATGGTGCCATTTTTTTAAGAAACTTTAGATAATCAATAATAGATTCGTGAAGTTTCTTGTATTCTTCCTTATCGCTCTCAAAGATTAAAAACGGGTCAATAAATAACGGTATATCGGCTACTAGTGATATATCTACAGCACCATAGTCTTCTATAATCGAGCGATCTACATTAAAATGATCAGAAAAGTACACTTTCGGTGTTGTATGTATATTTTTTTTCGCCATCACACCACCTCCACCTCTACACCTTGCCGTTCGGCCTGCAAGAGTAAGTTCACTTTTAGATTTACGTCGTCGCCGAAGGCTCGGTCGAGGAGGATGATGGATGATGGTTTAGTGGCGAGGATGGCTGTAAATAGCTCCTCTGTCATGGAGTGCGCCAGGCAAATGACGAGCTTTTCGGACGGGATGAAGCAAAAGCCGTCATACTGATCTATCTGCACCAGCGGCGAGATACCACGCTTGAGCAGGAGCTCGGTCAGCAAATCATCATCATTCGTACCCTCCTCCAGCGGGTCAAGGTTGGCGAGCGCCTGCTGGCGAATCTCCTCTGGGTCGGAAACTAGTTCGTTCCACTGCTTGAAGCTACTATCACCCACCCGATACGCCCGAAAGCCAAGGTCAAGCGGGACATTGCGAGACGCTAGCTTGTCCGCCCAGTCAGTACGGATTTTGGCACCCGCCCGACAGATGCGCTCACGAGCAATATCAGCGATAGTGCGATAGCCAGCTTTATATGCCTCCGACTTCTCGTCGGTCAGCTCAGGCAGCTGCACACAAATCCAGCGACGGTTACCACCGTCTTCGGCGTTAAGCTCGGCGACGGCATGAGCGGTGGTGCCAGAACCGGAGAAGAAATCAAGAACGATATTGTTAGAATTATTGTCAGTCGAGACCTTAAGCAGATGTTTTATTAGAGATACCGGTTTCGTGTAGGTAAAGTAGTTTGCGTCAAACATACTCAAAAATTCAATAGTTGCAGATTGTGTGCTTCCAACTTCATTATTGTATAAAACAGACCTAGGAACAATTTTCTTTGCATCACTTAAAAATTGCTTTCGTCGTGGAGATTTTGATTTACCGTCAACACCCCACCATATAAGATTTTGTTGTGTATTTTTTTCATGCTGCTCTTTCGAATATGCCCACACTGCCGTTTCGCGTGGCCATATTTCCTCGCCCGTATTTGGATTGATGATTGGGTAATATAAATTTGGTCTCTCGGATTTACTTTTGTTACATGTGTAGGCTGCTGAGTTCCACGGCCCCCTGGGGTCGTTATCAGGATTTTTATAGTATGCTAATTGTTTATTGCTTCGAGACAACCTGTTTGGGTGCCAATTCTCTTTATTTCTGGCAAACACTACCATATATTCATGATCACTACTAAACCACTTTGCATCATTTGCAGGAGAAACCCTTTTACTCCAAACTAACTGCGCTACAAAATTCTCCTCCCCAAATATCTCATTCATCATCAGTCGGAGGTTGTGGACTTCGTTATCGTCGATAGAGACGAATATGACGCCGTCTTGGCGGAGCAGGTTGCGTGCCAAGAAGAGACGTGGATACATCATATTCAGCCAGTTGCTGTGCTTGTGTCCACCGGTATTGGTGCGCAGACCGTCATCCCGTACAATATTACCCTCATCATCGGTGATGCCCGCCTCCGCCTCATAACTGCGGCGTGTCTGCTTGAAGTCGTCGTTGTAGATGAAATCATTGCCAGTGTTGTAGGGCGGGTCGATATAAATCATCTTGACCTTGCCATAATACGCCTTGTGCAAAATCTTCAGCGTCGCCAGGTTATCGCCCTCGATAAACATATTGCCCGTCGTATCCCAATCGACGGAATTCGCCCGGTCAGGATGGAGCGTCTGGACAGTCTTCTCCTGGATGGCAGCAAAGACGTCGCTCTTACCCTTCCATCCGAGGCCGTAGCGCTCACCCAAATCAACCGCCTCGCCCAGTGTCGACTGGAGTTTCTGCCAGTCAATCTTACCTTCGGTGACCACCTCGGGGAAGAGCTGTACCAGCTTGTCAATCTGTTGTTGATGTATATTGTCGTTATAGCCGTTCATTTTATTCGCCACTCCCACCGTCTAGGCTCTCTTGCATGTATCGGTAGACCGTAGATACGATTTCTTTCACATCTTCGTTGATATTTTTATAGTACAACTTATCGTAGGCTTCGTCGCCATACTTGCGGATTGGATCGCTGATGAGAGCGTGAATAAACGACTGGGTTGCACCATCAACGCCTTTGAAATCTAATGTGACTTTTTTTCGCTGAGCTAGGGTTGGCATAATTTTGTTTACACGCAGCTCCTTAGCCTTTTCTTTATTCTCAGCAAACGAGCCGACAACTGGCTGCAAATGGATGATCATATAAAATTTGGCCTCCTGTATTTTATTCTCTTTCGTTCACGAATCGCTTCGCCGTATACGCTGCCAATATGAGACATGATTGCTTTAAACTCTGGTGTGTTATCCAGCGCGATGTCTACAGCAACTAGCGTGCCGTGAAAATCTCCCAAATCATTAGTCCGCCTACTATTGTCGCGAAACGGGTCGGCGTATAATGTAATCGATTTTTGGTCGGTCCTATTTTTCAGCAGCGTATATTCTGCCTTGCCGCTGTATATCGTAAAATAACTGCGGGTAATCTTGGCAATTGATTTAATAAAAAACAATCCGGCACCAGCATTTTCACTCGTACCACCCTCTCGCGAAGTTGTTCCTGTTATGCCCGGAGTAAGACTGTACCGTACCGCTTCCAGATCATCTTTTGGATGCCACGTCTCGTTCATGCTTTTCCAGATTCCTATACCGGTATCACAGATGGCGATACTGACTTTATTCGTTTTTTTATAGTATTGCGCGGCAACGATAGCGCCGCACTTCGCGTTAGCATGCTCTAAAACATTGCGCACCAGTTCGCCAATAATATATTTGATAACCATCGCGTCCTTTTCCGGCAGGTGCAGCAATGGTATCATTTCGGCGATAAAATAAGATTGGTCTTCGGGTGTTTTTATGACAGTTAGCGGCACAAATCGCCCAGCTGCTTCTTTTTCTTGATATGTAAATGGCGATACTGTGCTTGCTAAGTTGTAAAGCCCCATTCTATCAAGATAAATACCGGTAGCTGGAACTGTACCAATAATTTTCGTTTTATTCTTACCAACTTGCATGGCCAAAGCAGCCACCAAGGCAAGGTTAGCCGGGTGAACTGTTATCCATTTATCGTGCGTCGCAATTTCCAGCTCTTTAGGCTTAGACCAATCAATAGACCGCAAAAAGGTTTGTATATTGCGCAAGTTCCCCTGATTCGACAGAAATACCCTCATACTATAAACAGTATACCCGTAGGATACATTTCTTGTCAATATGTATCCTACGGGGAAATATACGTGATTTTATGTAATTGACTTGTACGAATGTTTTGTCAATATAATATGGTCAACCAAACTAATTCCTAACAGTTCACCCGCCTGGCGTAAACGGTGCGTTACTTCCCGGTCTGCTTGACTCGCCTCCAAGCTCCCGCTCGGATGATTATGCGCCACGATAATC
The DNA here is from genome assembly GCA_015257635.1 of Nanosynbacter sp. GTDB lineage: Bacteria > Patescibacteriota > Saccharimonadia > Saccharimonadales > Saccharimonadaceae > Nanosynbacter. The sequence goes on from JABZJU010000032.1 coordinate 5,215, forward strand.
GAGGCGGCACGATCGGCGATGGCGTCGGCGAAAACCTCGCGCGGATGTACCAGGCTGGCGGTCAGCGTGCCGATAGTCACCACCCGCTTGGCAATCAAACGATTCGCACCGTCCAGTGTCAGGCAAACAAAATATTCCTGCTTTTTGTCGCGAATATCGGCCAGTAGTTCGACCGCCTTTTCTGGACTGTCGATGATTGGCTGGTCGCTGTCCAGCAAGTACCGCCGCGCCAGTTCCAAACTCGCCAAAATCACCGAGATTTTCGCTTCACCCAAACCAACCACGCTACGCAGATCATCATACGAAACATCACCGCCCTTTTGACGCAAAATTTTCAGCACCTCGCGCGCAATCTTGCCGACATCGGCCCGAGCATTACCGCTGCCAATAATCGCCATCAACAGCTCCAAGTCGCTCAGCCGCGCCGTACCGTAACGTGCCAGCTTCTCGCGGGGACGATCAATTTTCGGCTTGTCGAGCACTTTCATAGTTTCATTATATCAGGCTTTAACCATTCATCAGCTGCCAATCTTCGCGCTATCATTTCGCGCAGCCCTATTTATCGCTTACACCACGCAAAGATCATCAGCTATTCGGAATCGCTCTAGCTTGTCGGCCGCGCGCCACACACATCGCCACCACCAACACACCAACCAGCCGCGATACCAATGATGAGTCATCCGCAGCCGATTGAGTCATTGTCACCAATCCCTCTTCTGGATTTAGCGGACTATCGTCTGACCATAAACCAGATGATGGATGGGTATTCATCAGCAAATCATCACCATTCGCGACACTTTCTTCGCCATTATAGACACAATCATCCAGAATATCGTTAAGTTCTGCTTGCTCTCCGGACAAGTTGATGCCTGATTTTATGTCACTAACATCCATAATTACACTTTCAATTTCATCATCACTGCACAGCAAATCGCTTTTTTCCGATATTTTCACAAACTCCTTACGAAG
>JABZJU010000033.1 GCA_015257635.1 Nanosynbacter sp.
ATTTAAGGTACTTTGTATAACATAGTACTATGTATAGTAAATCAACAAGGAGCTTAATGTGAGAAGAATTGACATTATTAAACGCGCCGGTCGAAATTTGGGGCAATCAAAAGGTCGCACAATTTTAACCGCGCTGGCAATTTCAGTTGGGGCGTTTACAATTGGTCTGGCGCTGATGGCTGGAGAAGGCGGTCGGCTGTATACAAACAGCATGGTCGACGCGGCTGGCGATAAAAAATCTGTTTCGGTCTATAAAAAAGTGACCTCGTCAGGACCTGATAGTAATCTTCCAGAATATAGTGACTCGGAAGATACGGAAAAGGATCAGTCTAAGGCGATAGAAAAATATTCGATGACTGATAACGATGTGAAAAAAATACAGCAAACTCCGCACGTAGAAAAAGTGACGCCAGCTTATTCTATGTATGGAGTTTTATATGCCAAAAGTTCGGCAAGTGACAAAAAATTCGTACCGAGTGTAACCGTGAAGTTTGATAAAACTCGAATGAAGTTTGCGGCTGGTAATTTGGACAATTTTATGCCAAAAAAGGGCGAGGTTGTCATTCCAGAATCTTACATAAAAGAAATGGGATTTAGTGATGCAAAATCAGCAATTGGACAAACGATTACACTGGGACTGAAAAAAGGAGAATCGCCAAGCAAAAACGCTGACAAAGAAATATCTCTGAAAGTCGCAGCAGTCGATAAACCTTCGGATACGATCCTGTTTTACCAGCCGACTGTGCGCGTTTCTGTGGACGACGCTAAGGATATTTACGACTTTAGTCACCCTAAAAATTTGCCTAATGAATATTCTTACGTAATTGCGTCAGTTGATGATGAGAAAAATGTTGAGGCAGTGAAGAATGAGCTTGGCAAGGATTATGAGTCGTATTCGATTCAGGACACGCAAAAAGTTATTTTAACTTTTGTGAATGTGGCTCAAATGGCGCTGATTGGGTTTGGCGGCTTGGCGCTTTTGGCGAGTGTTTTTGGGATTATTAACACAATGTACATTTCGGTTTTGGAGCGAACTAGTCAGATTGGGCTGATGAAAGCTTTGGGTATGCGAGGTCGTGATATCGGTAAAATGTTCAGGTATGAAGCGGCGTGGGTTGGACTTCTTGGTGGCTTAATTGGTGTTGGATTAGCAAGTTTGATGTCACTACTTAATCCTATGATTGCTAGTTTACTGAAGTTGGAGCAAGGTACGAATCTATTAGTCGTTAATCCTCTGCAAATGGGACTTTTGATAATCGGGCTGATGATTATGGCGGTACTTTCTGGCTGGCTGCCGAGCCGCAAGGCAACAAAATTAGATCCAATTGAAGCGTTAAGGACGGAATAGGAGAATTGTTATGATTGAGCTTAAAAATGTGACGAAAATTTACGGCAAAAAGAAGAACCAATTTGTGGCGCTAAATGATGTGAGTCTGCAAATTCCAACTGGTGTGAGCGTGGCAATTTTGGGAAAATCTGGTTCGGGAAAATCGACGCTGATGCACGCAATTTCTGGCTTGGATCGACCGCAGCAAGGCCAAGTGATTATTGACGGTCAAGACATTTTGAAATTGAAACAAAAGCAAGTTGACGAGTTTCGTGCGAGAAAAATAGGTTTTATTTTTCAGAGTTTCTTTGTTCAGGGTAATGAAAGCGTGGCGGATAATGTGAGTTTGCCGCTGGAAATTGTGAAAATGCCAAGAAGTTTGAGAGAAAGCAAGATTAATGAGGCGCTGAAGGCGGTTGATCTGTATGAGAAGCGTAAGAATCGTGCAAAGGATTTGTCGGGCGGTCAGAAGCAGCGTTTGGCGATTGCGCGGGCGATTGTCGGAAACCCGCAGATCATTTTTGCAGATGAACCTACTGGAAATTTGGATAGCGAAACTGGCGCGAAGGTGGAAGAATTGCTATTCAATTACAACAAGCAAGAAGGCACAACTCTGATTATCGTGACACACGACGTTGATTTGGCTAAAAAATGCGATTATCAAATTCTGATCAAAGACGGCATGGTTAAGGGGTCTAATATGCCGCAAGAAGGTAAAAGTGGACGTTGATAGCTATGCGGAAAGCTTAGCGGTCCAACTGCGAAAAGGATTTTTGGTTTACTGCGTTTTACTGGTTTGTTCTAATAAAGCGCAGTACGCTGGCGACATCGTTAAGCAATTGAACGATTCGGATTTAACGGTGGTCGAAGGTACGATTTATCCGCTATTGAATAGGCTGCAGAAGGACGGATATTTGCAGCACGAATGGCAGGAAAGCGAGCAAGGTCCGCCGCGAAAATATTATTCATTGACAGATCACGGCGATAAGTTGATTCATGAACTTAAAGATCGCATAAATATGTTAAATAATTCGCTTGATAACTTAGAGAAAGGAATAAAATAATGAAGGAAATAACCAGGATTCATCTGGCAAAAACGGCGTTTAGTGTGGAAATTGACGCTAAGAAATCGCTAGAAAAATATCTTAATTCGATTCAGAAAAATATGCACGCCGACGCGGAAGCGATGAGGGAAATTGAGGCGCGAATGGTTGAGATTTTGGCCGAGCGTGGTGTGATGAAAGAAGGTGTTATTAGCGACGATGACGTTTTGGCGATTAAAAATCAAATGGGCGAGCCGCGCGATTTTTCGGATGATAGTGAGGACTCAACTGATGAATTGACGGATGATAATGAAAAACCAGAAAAGCAATTGATGCGCGACACGGACGGGGCTGTCATTGGCGGCGTGTGTGCGGGAATAGCGGCGTACTTTAATATCAATCCATTGTGGGTGCGACTGATTGCAATTATCTCGCCGTTCGTAACATTTGGTACGACGGTGCTGGTTTACCTCGCGATGTGGGTGTCAATGCCGCCAGCAAAAACCGCGTCGGACAAATTACGAATGCGCGGGAAGCCGGTAACTTTGACTGCACTTAAGGAGGCTTCCGCTGATGGAAATTCAACTGTGTCTGCCGGAAAAACTCCAATTGCGAAATTTTTCCAATATTTTGTCGGTGCCGTGGTGCTGTTCACGACGCTAGCGATACTGTTTGGGCTGATTGTTGGCGGGGCGCTTGGTGTTTCCGTGGTTAATATGCTCGGCGGTTTGGGAATGCAAATGTGGGCGTGGGGAGTATGGATTTCCTTAGCAATTGGCGGAATTGCGACGGTTATATTTGGCGCAATTGTAACGCGTAGCATATTCGCTTGGAAGGTCAATCGAATGTCTGTAATCACAATGATCGTGGCGGCATCCGTTGTTTTTATGAGTTTGGCAAGCGCCGCAATATTTGGCGCTCACGCTGGCTTGGAATATGCACGTGAATCGCAGCAGCTCACGAAGAAAGTGAATATCGATATTCCAGATACGACAAACGCTAATTCAATTTTTATCGATATGCCAGTGGGGAATGTTTCGCGAATAAATTCTGACAAATTTAAGGTGGAAGCGGAGTTTGTGGATTTACCAAAGGCGAATAAGCCAGAAATTAACGTGCGCCGTGATGGCGATAAAATCGTGCTGTCCGTTTCTAAAAAGTGTAACGCGATATTCTTTGACGGTTGCTTGAATTTTTATAAGCCGATAACTGGCTTGAAAATTTATGCTCCTGCGGGCGTGAATGTTAGCGGTTTGTTCTATCAAAATTCGATTGAAGCAGAAAATTCCGAATCTTAAGCTTGCACATTTGAATGATTTTACCGCTAATGCTACACTTGAAGGGCGAAAGGTAATTTTTAAGCGTGGCTTGGTGTTGTTGATGCTGCTTGGCTTTGGTGTGGTTTCTCACGTTTAGATATGATTGATTTTTCATATTGCCACATGTAAAATAAAAGCATAATCAATATAACTAAAATCTAAGGGGAGTGATTTATAGTGGAGCGAGAAAACACAAGAAAGCCTGCATCAAAAGCTTTTGTGCTAAGTCTTTTTGTGATCACAATAATACTCATAATATTATTGTTTTTTATTAAGATTTCACCACGTGGAGTAATTGATCCGAACGCAGTTTCTATTCGTCAGGACTCAGGTGAGATTCAATATAAATATGCTGATGGCAATTGGCAGAAAATAGTTTCGCTTGAGGATTTGAAAAATAAGGATAACGGAACTAATAAGGAAGATAACAAGAAAGAATCTAGTAAAACTGATAGTCGCGAAATTGAGATCCAGAAGAACTCCCTGTACATCCAGTGGCGATATGCTGGGGAATCTGAATGGAAAAATATCATAGCCTACTCAGACTTAAAGGGCAAGGATGGGCGAGACGGTAGAGATGGTCTTAATGGTCAGAATGGTAGAGATGGTCGAAACGGAGCTAATGGTGCTACAGGAGCTACCGGTGCGACTAGTGCTACAGGGGCGGCTGGCCAAAATGCTACTATTTCTGTAACTAATAGTACGCAGCCTTGTTCGACTGGGTTGACTGTAACTGGTAATGGCACGAATAATTTGGGGCTGAAATTCACTGGAAGCAATCTCCCGTCGGGTGGTAAAATTGATCAGATTTTAGCTAAGAAATCAGATAATGACTGTGATGTAGAGTGGAAGGACTCGTACGAGATTAGGGGCTCAGGTTCACCTGTAGGAAAAGTTACTGCTACCATGGGTGTGCGCTACGTTGATACCAGTAAGTCTCAGGGGGCTGTAAGATGGACTAAAACTGACGCTAATTCTAATAATGGCTGGAAAGTGTTGTATGGTGACACTGGCTGGATGAGCGTTCCTCAGATTCTGTCTCCATCTATGAAAGCTAGCTCGGTAAAGATTAGGCGAATTAATCAGACTGTTTATCTTCAGGCTACTATTACAGAATGGGCATATGAATGGAATAGGGGTGGAACACCTCTACCTGATGGATACAGGCCTAGTTCTCAAATTCGATATTATATACCAGGAATGGAAGGAGATTCGGATATACAATTTATCGTGACAACTGACGGAAAAATTAATGCCTATGGAGTGAATCCTCAGCCAACTCCACCAGCATTTCCAGTAACTTTAACAATTTCTTATCCAGTGGACGACTCAGTTCTTCCGTGGCCGACAGTAATGGCGGGCCCAAGAGCGTAAGAGAAAAAGTCTTATCTTTAATAACAACCTCGTTAGTGTAGTGCTGGCGAGGTTTTGTTTTTTTGTTGCTGTTTTTATAAAAATAATCACCCCCCCATAGCCCGTGTTGTTATATAATGAAAGTATATTAGATATCAAATTTATCAGGGAAAATGTCGATTTGGTACAAAAGGTGGCAAATGATAAAGACTATAAAGTTGATATGGCCGACCAAACCAAGAGTTAATTGATCAGGGCAAGCAAAAGTTTATGGCGATTGTAAAACTGGCTCAAAAGACCATTTGGATTACGCCGTAAGTCGCGGCTGGGTGGATTTTGAGCGCGGCGCTAAGGTGGCTGGTGCGAAGTTTTATTATTTAAAGGGCGATTTGGCTTTATTGGAAAATGCCGAATCTTAAGCTTGCACATTTGAATGATTTTACCGCTAATGCTACACTTGAAGGATGAAAGGTAATTTTTAAGCGTGGCTTGGTGGCAAGCAATTATTCTCGGCGTAATTGAGGGAATTACGGAATTCTTACCGATTTCTTCGACTGGACATTTGACGATTGCTGAGAAATTGTTGGGAATGCGAATTGACGATCCGAGCGTCGTGGCTTTTACGGCGATAATCCAGATCGGAGCAATTCTGGCGGCGGTGATTTATTTCTGGAGCGACATCTGGCGAATTTTACAGGCTTGGTGGCGTGGTTTATGGTGGAAGCGGGCGCGCCGAAAGTTTGATTATAAATATGGTTGGGCAATTATTATCGGCTCAATTCCTATTGCGATTGTCGGATTATTATTCAAGCATGAAGTTGAAACGGTTCTGCGCAGTTTGTGGTTTGTGGCATTCGGGCTTATTGGCTGGAGCGTTGTTATGTGGCTAGCTGATAATCGTGCGGTAAATAACAAGCGTGGCGAAACTGAGACGAGCTGGAAAGATACTCTGGCTATTGGTG
>JABZJU010000034.1 GCA_015257635.1 Nanosynbacter sp.
AATTATATCACCTCTAGGGCGCCAGTAGTAAAGGTAAAACGCGGCTCTTAGGGAATATCGGTATTTAGGTCGTTGGGGCATCATAACCAAATAATACAGAAAAAATCCCCGAATCCCATTACCGGGATTTAAGTGGGGATTCTTCTGGTTCTACTATAGCAAACAATCTCAAAATACCAACGATCAATAGTCTGTAAATTTCTTAGAAGACAGACAATAGGGCGAAATACTCTTTATGAAGGTAATGTGCGAAGCCAAGAAAAAAGCCGCCCAGGCGAGACTGGTAGATACAATACGGCTACAATAGCTGATTTTAATGGGAATATAAGCTTAAAGAACATTTCACCAAGAAGAGAAGGAGAAATAAAAAATCTCTCCCAACAACGAGAAGAGATTTCGAGAGCTTCGGATGGGGGCGCAAATGTTGTTCCATCATCCACCAATAGCGATAGCTATGTCGGCGGCGCGCCAGTTTCCGCCGGTCGGAGCTCTGATGTGACTAATATAGCACAAGAATCCCAGAATGTCGACGGCGGTGGTAACCGTGCTAGTGCCGCTCAGTTGGCAGAATACGACCAAAATAATACTTGCACAATAGCATTGATTGGAGTACACTGTAGCTACAGTCCCTTAAGTAAGGATTGTATCAATATCTAAGTTGTTTTAGGTTTCTATAATAATTTAGTAGAAATACTAAAGCAAAGCTCTAATCCGTTCACTCGTTGAGCGGATTATCTTTTTTATGAGTAAAGTATTTACGCTTTCAAATATTCTATTTTGGTTGTATAATTGCATTAAATTATCTCACAAAAAGGACCATCATGACTCAAAAATATTCATATTCACCAAAAAAATATTCACTAGGTCTAGACATCGGGACATCTTCAATCGGTTGGGCAGTACTGGACTTAGATAAAGAGCGCATCCATGATTTAGGGGTGCGCATTTTTGAAAAACCAGAAGATCCACAAAACGGAGATTCGCTTGCCAAACCTCGCCGCGATGCACGGTCAGCTCGCCGTCGCTTAAAACGGCGACGTCAACGCTTGAATAACTTGAAGCAATTCTTTATTGACCAAAATATTCTCACCAGAGATCGAATCGAAGAAGTATTAAGTGATAAATCCGAATTTAACAAATTAGACGTATATGCTCTCCGCTCAAAAGCGCTCGCCGAAGAATTATCTCCAGAAGAGCTATTCAAGGTCATGTACCAAATCGCTAAACGACGTGGATTTAAGTCGAATCGTAAAGTCGAGGAAGAGTCGGAAAAAGAAGGCGGTCGCGTATCAAAAGCCTTGAAAACTAATGAAAAGTTCCTCGCTGAGAATGGATATAAAACTGTCGGCGAAGCTCTGAGTCGCGATGAAAACTTTGCGTCACATAAACGTAATAAGCGCGACGATTATACCAATAGCTTTTCTCGCAGTGATTTTTTGCATGAATTAGAAAAGATTGTTGAGGTCCAGAAAAGCTATGCCTTAAAAAACGTTTCCGACACAGCGATCAATGAAATGCTTTACGGTTTGGACGATGACAAAAATGTCGTAAATGTATCAGCAATTATGTACCAGCGCCCATTTATGACTGAAGAGCTGATTAAAAAAATGGTCGGGAACTGTACTTTTGAAGAAAATGAAAAACGAGCGCCAAGAGCCAGCTACAGCTTCGAAATTTTTCGCCTGGCAAGCGACTTATCACATCTAGTATTCATACCTCGCGACGCCAGCAAGCGCCAGGCAAAGCGAGAAAATCTAGAGATAAGATTATCTTCAGATCAGATAAATAAAGTTATCGAAGCCGCCAAAAATCAAAAAAGCCTAACGTATAAAAAAGTGCGTAGCATTGCGGGAATTAGTGAAGATTACGTTCCAAAATATACTCACGGAAAGAAAAAGGACGGCGATGAATTCGGAGAGGGAAATACATTCGGCGGCTTAAAAGCCTACCATGATATTAAAACAGCACTGAAAAATCTACCAGAAGATTGGGCAAAAATTGACAACGAATCAATGATCAATCAAATCGCTTATATTCTCACTACACAAAAATCTGACGAAGGAATTAAAGCCGAATTAAATGCATTGCCAATTTCTGATGACGCTAAAAACGCAATTGTCAAAATTAAAGCTACTAATTTTGGGTCATTCTGCCATCTGTCGATAAAAGCTTTGCAAAAAATCACACCGCATATTCTTAATGGTATGACTTACGATAAAGCCTGTGAGGCCGCTGGTTATGACTTCAAGAAACAATCAGCTAGCCTAGAACAAATCACCAATCCTGTCGTAAAACGTGCCATATCGCAAACACTGAAGGTCGTTCGCGCCATTGAGCATAAGTACGGTAAGCCATATTTCATTAAAGTTGAAACTGCTCGCGACTTGGCAAAAAACTTCAAAGAACGCAACGCAATTAAAAAAGAAAATGAAGAGAATCAAGGATATAACGAAGACATTAAATCTATAATCGCTGATGGATATGAAGCATCGCCAAAAACCAAGGGCGGCAAGCAACTTCTCAGCCACCTAAAAGAACTTAACGTGCCTCTTAATAAAAACGCCGATTTTAATGGTCAGCAAATTATTAAGGTTAAGCTCTATCGCGAACAAAACGGTATTTGTCCATATTCTGGAAAACCAATCGATTTCGACACGATGCTACAAGACGATAATGCATATCAGATAGACCACATCGTACCATTTTCACGCTCCAATAATGACGGGATAACTAATAAAGTACTAGTACTGACAGAAGAAAACCAGAAAAAGAGCAATAAAACTCCATTTGAATATTTTGGCGCAGATGAAAACCGCTGGAAGGAGTTCGTCGCCAGAGTAGAGTCGATATATAAGACACGCGATATTAAAACGGACGATAAGGTCACAAATGCCATCAATTACAAATATAACGGCTACGCAATGAAGAAGAAGCAAAATCTGCTTCTGCAGGATTATAAGAATGACAGCTGGAATGTGCGTGCCTTAAACGATACTAGATACATCACACGATTTATTCAGAATTATTTACGCCAAAATGTTGACTTTGCAGAAGGTGAAGAAAAACAGCGCGTAATTGCACCAAGCGGAACAACGACAGCATACCTACGCAAGCGTTGGGGTCTAGCTAAAGATCGTAGCGAGGACGTTCTGCATCATGCCAAAGATGCGGCAGTTGTAGCGGCAATTGACCAAAAGATTATAATGCAAGCAAACTTGCACGCCAAGCGCCACGAAATCAAAGAACTGCTTGCAGCCACCAAAACGATGGAAGAAAAAACTGATAAACTCACTGGAGAAATCATCGATGAAGATGAGTTCAATAAAGCTCAGCGTCGTAAAAATGCAATGCTTGTGCTATCTTCTAAGCATTTTCCTCAGCCGTGGGACGGCTTCGGCAAAGAAGTTATGAAGCGAACCCTTAATGCCGATATCAAGACTCTGCAAAATGAGTTGCGAGGTCTTGATAACTACGACGAGGAGTTTCGATTGAGCGTAAAACCAATTTTCGTCTCACGTATGCCACGCCGTAAAGCGACTGGTTCGGCACATAAAGAAACAATTCGCTCACCAAAAGTTAAAGACGGTGACCAGAGAACCGTACGAATGCCGCTCAAAAAAATTAAACGCAAGGATGTCGAAAATTCCACGCTTAAAGAATCGGACAAGTGGCTATACAAAAAATTACTTGAAAGGCTGGACGCTTGCGATGACAATCCTGAAAAAGCGTTCGCTGAACCCATATATAAAAATGACAAGAAGACTGATAAAAACGGCAATAAGCTGTCTCCAGTTTCAACTATCAAAGTATATTCGACCAAGCCTGACGATAGTGGAAAATATATCAATAACCAGCGTAGCTTTGTTGATAATGGCAGCATGGTGAGAGTTGATGTCTATATGAAAAATATCGACGGAAGAGAATATCCATTTTTCGTCCCCATATATACACATTCAGTGAAGCACTCCACAAGAAAAATAAGACCAACTCTCAAAGGACTCTCCGAAATTGACGAAACATTTAAATATATATGTGGTTTATACCCAAATGATTATATAAAAATCAAGTTTGAAGACGAAGGTAAGAATGTCGAAGGTTACTACATCCAATATGGCAGTTCAAACGCAGCTATAGATCTATTACCCATGCACGCATCAGGAAAAGATCAACGAATCACATGTTCAGCAAGACTGGCTATTAAAATCGAGCGTTACGACATCTCCATCCTCGGTGATAACTACAGGTGGCTATAAATGGCCTGGCGCGTCGTAGCTATCGAAAATCCTGCGCGACTTAGCGTGCGTGATAATCAACTAGTGATTACACAGGAGATGGAATCGACTCTTCCAATTGAAGATATTGACGCCTTAATTTTAGACAATTACGGATCAACTATCACGACAAATTTGCTGACAGCATTAGCTACAAAAGGAACAACCACTGTAATATGCGACGAAAAGCACTTACCAGCCAGCGTACTTTTACCATATTCACAACATTCGCGCCAAGCCAAAGTTTCGCGTCAACAATTGTCCATGAGCCAACCCTTAAAAAAGCAACTATGGCAACAAATTATTATCAGTAAAATCACAAATCAAGCAGACGTCTTGCGGGCTCGTGGGCTAGACGATTCCACCTTGCGGTCTTTAGCTAACGATGTTAAATCGGGCGACACCAGCAATCGCGAGTCAATTGCTGCCAGAATCTATTTCGACCAAATACTGGGCGACGCCACACGCCGCAAGCCAATCTGGCACAATGCCGCATTAAACTATGGCTACGCTATGGTGCGAAGTCACATTGCCAGACATATTACCGCTCGCGGACTAGTTGCCTCACAGGGGCTATTTCACCACAATGAGCTCAACAGTTTCAATCTAGCAGACGACTTAATCGAACCCTATCGCGCTGTCGTTGATATGTACATTTTAGAGAACGTCGCGCAGCACCACACCGGAGACCCGGATTCCAGCCTCACCAAGCATGATCGCCAACTTATTATTGACATATTAAATTATTATGTTATAATTGACAGTAAGAAGTTTACTATAAAACATGCGGTTGAGCGGACGGTTGAAAGCTTTATCGAATGTATCGAGGTAAAGGAGGCGCGTAAGCTTCTTTTGCCAAAAATCGCCTCCTAACAGGGAAGGGATGTCATATAAAATCATGAGGGTCGCAGTATTTTTTGATTTGCCGACCAATACCAAAACAGAGCGCAAGGCCGCCACACAGTTCCGTAAATTCTTATTGGACGACGGTTTTGACATGCTCCAGTACAGCATATATACGCGACTATGTCCAAATCGTGACGTTGCAGAAAAACATATGATGCGAATTAAGAGGCATGCTCCGGACAGCGGCTCGGTGCGATTGCTTTATTTAACAGAGCATCAATTTACACATATGCATGTTATTGTTGGCGAAAAAACCACCCAAGAAAAGTCCGTTCCAGCTGGGCAATTAGCATTTTTCTAACCAAAAATCCCCCTCATAACAGAGGGGGATTTAAGGAAGTATTATATCAATATCTAAATTGTTAGGGAACTATAACGTGCCGCCGTAGTTACTCCACACCAAAATGATTATATCAATATCTAAATTGTTAGGGAACTATAACCCTTAACCCCACCACTACCCTTTCTAGCACATTATATCAATATCTAAATTGTTAGGGAACTATAACTTACGCAATAGTCTAAGTTGTTCTCGATCTATTATATCAATATCTAAATTGTTAGGGAACTATAACTTGCTGGCCGATAAGTATATTAAGCCTCAAATTATATCAATATCTAAATTGTTAGGGAACTATAACAGTGAAGATGTCAACCTTTATACAATACGAATTATATCAATATCTAAATTGTTAGGGAACTATAACTGAAAAATAAGAATATTCATTTA
>JABZJU010000035.1 GCA_015257635.1 Nanosynbacter sp.
GAGTTAAACCTCAGACCGTTGAAGCTATTCGATTTGCTAGGTCAGCTAACGCTAAAATTGTGGTGGCAATTAATAAGATTGATAAAGAGGCGGCTAATCCGCAACTGGTAAAGACTCAATTGGCATCTGAGCATGGTTTGAACCCTGAAGAATGGGGTGGCGATACTGTGATGGTTGAGGTTAGCGCAAAAACCGGTCAGAACTTAGATAAGCTTTTGGATATGGTTTTATTGGTGGCAGATATGGAAGATCTGCGCGCAGATGAAGATGTTCCGGCTGAAGGTCTAGTGATCGAGGCCCATATGGAAACTGGTCGCGGTGCCGTGGTTGGTTTATTGGTGGAAAATGGTCATTTGAGGCCAGGTCATTATCTGGTTGCTGGGACGGCTTATGGACGAGTCCGAACGCTTCAAGATTTCCGTGGAAAAACCGTTAAGGATGCTGGTCCAAGTATGCCAGTGAATATGACTGGATTTAAGGAGTTGCCGCAATTTGGCGATGGATTCAGCATTGCGAAGAGTGAAAAAGAGGCTCGCAATTTGGCACAAAGGGCTAAAATTGAACAGGAGAAAATGGCAGCCACAACTAATGTTACTGGTGCGGATATCCTTAAGATGATGAATCGAAAACACGATGCAGAAGATTTTAATGTGATCATTAAGGCTGATGTTCAAGGTTCAGTAACGTCTGTGGTTGACAGCTTGAAGCTGATTGATACGAATGGTGAAGTTGAGCTTCATGTCGTCGGGACTGGTGTTGGCAATATTTCCGAGAACGATATTCATTTGGCGGTCGGTGAAAATACAGTGATTTATGGCTTTAATGTCGATTTGCCACCAGCGGTTAAGCGATTAGCGGCGCGTGAACATGTGGAAGTGCGAATTTTTAAGGTAATTTATGAATTGTTGGATGACGCTAAGGCTTCAATGGAGGCGTTATTGGCTCCAGAAGTTGTTGAAACTGAAATTGGCGAGCTGGAAGTTAAGGGTGTGTTTAGGACCGTGCGTGAAGAAGTGATTGCTGGCGGTGAAGTGAAGCGCGGTAAGGTTGCTAAGGATCTTTTGGCTCGAGTAAAGCGTGGCGAAGAACAAATTGCCGAGGTTGAAGTTTCTTCTGTGCAGCGTCAGCAACAAGAGGCGAAAGAGGTCTTTGAGGGTGAAATGTGTGGATTAAGTCTTAAAACGAACAAAAAGATTACTCTGGAGATTGGCGATAGGCTGGAGTTCTTTACTAGGGAATTAGTGAAGAAGACACTGGGGTAGACTGTTCTAAGTATTGACTTTTTTGTGTATTTATGATAGTATCTTAGATATACATAAGTTTATTGCCATTCTGCGTGCAGAGGGCGAAAGGAAACCACCACAAAATGATCAAAACACCCGAAGGTTCGTCCAGCGCAGACGTCAAAAACAATTCCGAGAAGTTGTCGTCTGTGCTTAGAGAAATGGGTCGGGCTGCAATGAAAGCAGCAAAAAAGACTTGGAGGACAATGATTGGCAGGGATTCTGATGAGTATGCTGCTAATGATAGCTTGGCGCCAGAAGTTTCTAAGCCGCCCAAACCCACACCTATTGATATACTTATAAATGAGCAGAAGGATAAGGCGGGGGATGAAGCCGCCAAGCATTCTACTAATCCAGAAGGCTTAACACCATACGAACAGGCTATGCGAGATAAGTATCTTGGCAATGAATATGACGAAGCTGAATATGGCGACGACGAACCAAAGAAGGATGAATCTTACACTAAAGCCAATACCGAAAAAACCGAGATGAGCGTAGATGAACACGAGGCAGCTGCTCTCCTTAAGGTTGCTAGGGAAAGGTTCGCTAAGGCTAGTATTGCCGTTGAAACTCACTTCTTCAAGAACTACTTTGGTGGAAAGAAGCGCCAAGATGAATTAGAGGCCGCTACCGAACAATTGAAGCAGAGCGAATTGGAATACATGCGTATTAAGTTTGCTGATGAAATCGAAGCAGCAAAACAAGACGCAGATAAGCAGGCTGGGTTGGCGGCGGAAATAGCTCAGGCGGTATTTGCAAATGCACAAGAAACTTCAAAGAGGACATCTGAGAAGTATGATGAGATGCTTGATGGGCGTAATAAGTTCAAAAAATATGCCGCTAAGGTTGGTGAATGGTTTACTAAGGGCGGTAAAGTCTCTCAGTGGCTTAAACTTGGTGGTGCTGGCTTTGCGGTAGGTACTACTACGGCGGCCTTCGCTGGATGGCCTATTACCACAGCTACTCTTGTTGCCACAAAACTTGCAGTTGCTGGCGCGTTAAAGCAGAATATCCTTGAAGAGCGTCGTGGCGAAGATCGCATAGCCAAGAATCACCCTGATTACCTGGATTCTTCATTTGCTAAAGATATGGCTGGCAAGGAGGCTGATTATGTAATGAATCGTACTGTTGATATGTCAGTTGATGAATTAAAGGACGTGAGCGTGAAGCGTCAAGAGGATCTATATCGGCGAATAGGGTCAGGTTTGGTTAAGTATACTATCGGTTTTGGTCTGGGTGGTCTTGCTGGAAATTGGCTGAGCTCTACCTATGCTACTGGAAATAGTGTACCGCAATCTGGTAGCGAGGCTATTGATGCTAATTCGACTGGGGATAGTGTACCACAATCTGGTAGTGGAGCTGTTGATACAGGTACGTCAACTCCAGAGGCGCCAAATGTACCAGAAATAAATTTTGATTCTTATGACCATCCTTGGGACTGGGCTGCTGAGAAGTTTGGCGACGCAAACGCAATGGATCAACTTCACAACCTGGCTGACAAGGCAATGGCTGACGGTCATACCGTACAGTGGTTTGATGGCCCTGGCGGAACATGGATGGAAGTTGACGGATCTAGCGCTACTGCGGACGTATTGAAGGTATTGAATAAATACGTTTAATAGATAAAATATAAAAATAAACAAGGAGATAAAAAATGTTTGAAATTACTGACGAATTCTTAAAGCAAGCTGGTTTTGGGTCATTGCCGACGGATAAAAAAGAGCAGATGAGGGAAGACGTCGCTAACAGTGTACGGGATAAGATTACAAGGAAGGTCTTACTGACTGTTGGTGAAGAGAGGCTGGATGAGTTCATGGTATTGCTGGACGGAGATGATGTTCCTGCGGTGCTTAATTGGTGCGTAAATAATGACATTGATTTAACAGAAATTGTTCAGTCGTCGATGAATGAGACGATGGCTGAATTGCAAAAATTATACAGTGATGCGCTTAATATGGTGCGTGGATAGTAATATCAAATAGTTACTGGTATAATTTAACTTAATCATATAGACGAAAGAAAAGGAGGACTATGTTCCAACTGAATGAAGAATTTCTTAAAGAATTAGGGCTGGATCAGTTGCCAGAGGAGCAGCGAAAGCCATTTTTGCAGCATATTTATGGCGAACTGGAATTACGAGTTGGCGAGCGCCTAAGCCAGGGTATGAGTGATGCGCAACTAGAGGAGTTTGCGGGAATTATCGATAAAACTCCTGGTGCTGTGGATGATTTTCTGATGAAACACGCGCCTAATTATCAACAGGAGCCAATGCTTCAGAGAATGTCGCAAGCTTCAGGTTTGCCTATTGATGATCCGCGCTTGAAGGACGAATTTGCGGCTACTAAGTGGTTAGAGGTTAACCGCCCAGATTATCGTGATGTCGTAGCTGCGGTTATGGCTGAATTGAAAAAGGAAATTATAGCGAATAAAGATGCTATTTTAGGCTCAGCCCAAGCATAATTTTATACGGATGATAAAATAACCCCTTATGCGGGGTTATTTTTTATTGTAGCCTCTTAGGTAATCTTCAGTGGTCATTGTTTTTCCACTAGGCGCGATGAGCTCGTCAATAATTAAATAGTTGCCATCGGCGAATTTTTTATCAAGATGAGAACTCGGAGTTTTGTCGCAATGAGATTTCGTGATGATGATATCTCGATCGTCAATTGTCATTCGGCTACGCGGAAATCCGAGGTGTGCGCGGACGTGAGCTTCAGCCTCGGCGGCGGTCATACGCTCCGTATCGAGCCATGAATTGTCCTTGCTTAATAATTGGCAATATGAAGCCTGAGAATTGTCCTGTGGTGTTGGTTGAAGATTTCCATTGATGATGTTTGGCAGGTTTTTTATTAGCAGAGAAGTGCCGTCGTGGAATAGTTTGTCGTATAATTCGAACTTTGTTTCTTTTCCAGTGAGGGTTTGCCGAGTTTGGGTGTATATGGGGCCGGCATCCATTTTACTATCAAGTTGCATTATTGATACGCCAGTTTCGGTATCTCTGTTGACTATGGCTGATTCGATAGGCGAGGGTCCTCGATATTTTGGTAGTAGAGAAGGGTGAACATTGATAATTCCTGGTGTAAATAAGTCGATAATTGACTGGGGAATGATTTTTCCGTATGCAACCAAAACGCCTGTTACTGGCTGAAGTTGTTTTATGTAGTCGGTAATTTCACTGACTTTGCTTGGCTGTAAAACTGGAATATTGTGAGATTTAGCGAATGTTTTTACTGGAGGTTCAGTAAGTTTGTGTCCGCGACCGCGCTTGGTGTCAGGTTTGGTAATAACGCAAACAATGTTAAATCTCTCTTCAACGAGAGCTTCTAGGGTGATTAGGCTGTAATTTTCAGTCCCAAAGAATACTATTTTCGGCGATATCTTTGTCATAATCTAACGGTTGCAACTCGCCTTTCTTATCGAGCGTATAAAAAGCGTCTTTTTTATCCTTAATATGGTCTATAAAAACTAATCCGTTGCAGTGATCTATCTCATGCTGCAATACGCGCGCCAAAAATCCTTCGGCTTTAATTCGCACTTCTTCGCCGTCTAAATTCATGGCTTTTACACGAATTTTACTATAGCGAGGAACTTTTCCGTAAATGCTTTTAACGCTTAAGCACCCCTCAAAGTCTTCAACAATCTCGCCTTCATATTTCACGATTTCTGGATTGATAAGGGTGATGAATTCGCGAGTTGATTTTCTTTCAAAGTCGGCTCGAACAATCACAACACGTTCTAATTTGTCGACTTGCACGGCAGCCAGGGCGGCGCTAATTTCGTGAGGTCTGGAGTCCTCCCAATCGAGTGCGGCTGCGGTCATTTCGTCTGCCAGTTTTATAACATCATTAGTAACAACGTGGATTTTCGATGATTTTTGGCGAAGATGTGGATTTGGTAATGTGATAATATCGTCTTTTGTCATTACTATAATTATACCAGAAATTACAGTAGACTTACAGGGTCAAGCTCGTACTGCCAGTGTGACGACGGCAGGAGGTTCAAGGCGTCAAGAAGCTCTTGTCGTCGGGGGCTTTTGACTATAATTTGCCATCGATATGTATCGCGGACGCGCTCATAAAAAGCGGGCGTTGGTCCAAAAACTTCAATGTTATCAAAATTGGATTTTAATAGTTCGGACAATTTTTTAGCGTTCCTTATGGCGGCGGCTTCGGTTTTATAGACGCAAGTTAGTTTTAATAAGTAAGTAAAAGGTGGAAAGTTGGTTTTTTGTCGTTGAGATATGGTTCTTTGATAAAATTCTGTATAGT
>JABZJU010000036.1 GCA_015257635.1 Nanosynbacter sp.
GCCACACCCTTAACCCACGCATTATCTTGAAGTTCCTCTGGGACGTTGGCGACAGCTCGCTCAATCGTATCAATAACTGGCAACAATTTCATCACCGACTTAGTTTGACCCAACTCGTGCGCTGATTGCTTTTCTGCATCCACGCGCTTACGATAATTCTCAAAATCCGCTCGAGTTCGCTGCAAATCCGACGTCAGCTCAGCAACTTCTTTCTCTAAATCTTCAGCTTTTTTATTCTTCGTCATTTTTTCCTCCTTTTAAATGGCAAGACAGGATCACCGCCAACCGTACCAGGATCAAAGGCTAAAATCCAAATCGCTCCAATAATAAATATTATTATTATTGAAATTATTACAATCAGCCACGCCGGCAAACCACTTAATAGTCCACCAATCCATTCAGCCATTATAATACTTCCTCCAGCATCGCACCCGTACGACGCACCAGTTCCATCGTTCGACGATAATTTTGCCTTGTCGGACCAATCACACCGATGTAATTATCACCACCAGACGATGACTTAAATTTACTTATAATCAACGTAGCTCCACTGCTTTTACCGATTGGATTTTCGCTACCAATAAACACATTTAACGGTTCGTCCGGCGCCGCTTCACGAAGCCACGGCTCGATATTGTCAATCAATTTAGCAACCGCCTGAACGTGATCGCCATCACCAAACTCTGGCTGACTGAATAACTGAGTCATTCCGTTCATATACAAACTCGAACCAAATGACGCAAAACCAAAATTGCCAGTCATTTCCACCAAACCATCAACTGCTCGACGAATCGCTTTGTCTGAAGTATCAACATTTGAATTGACGTGCGCCTCAATTGCCTTCGTACTGCTATCAATACCGCTCGGCAATTCCGTCATTTGCGCCGCCGTGATTCCATTGACATAAAAACGATATCCCTTATCTGTCGGAATTCGACCCGCGCTCGTGTGGGGCGCCTCAATAAATCCCATCTCCTCAAGTTTTGCCATTTCACTGCGAATCGTGGCGCTACTCACGCCAAACAGTTTGGCTAGCGTTACACTACCAACTGGCGCCGCAATTTCAGCGTATTGCTCAATAATAGCGACAAGAATTGCTTGTTGACGTTCGGTCATAGTCCAATTATATCGCAAATCTAGCACTCATACAAGCAGAGTGCCAAGCCTTATCGTCTTTCCGTAAAGTAGCGCGCTGCATCTGAAGAGAACAACATCATAATCATAATATGCACACCAATCGAGATCAAAAGCAGCATAATCGACGCATTAATTCGCCCAATTGTCACGGATAGAGATTCGGTGACAATAGCCAATGTCGCCACAGAAAGTAGTGAGATTCGCGCCCGACTACTTCCTCGAAGTAACATCCCAACCAACACGATTTCCGCCACGACCAACAACACATTAAAACCAGCCATCATTGACAACATAGCATTCGCGACATTTATATCAATTCCATCAATATTCGCAACCTGCACTAAAGTTGTCGGCCAGCTAGAAAAGTCCACCAACATTTGCCCAATTGTAAATAGAGACGCCAAAATCATTAGCCCACTGCCAATTAAAATCTGCGGTGGTCGGCGGCCCCAAAGCTCTTCCAATAAAGTTTCGTGATTTCGCGGATGACGATCATAAATTGTGCCGTCCATAATCACCCCGAGCCGCGTTGAAGCCGTGACATTATCGTCAGCCTTTATCCGACCAACTCCCAAAATTGGCAAATCGCCATCAGTGCGGATAGAGTCTCCAAGACCATTGCGCGAATGATAGCCCGTTGAAAAATCCTTTAATATCGTCACTCTAACATTTTTATTGTTACTTTTAACTGACTCAATTATATAATCTCGTTCAATATCAATATTCTCGTCAATTTTATGCGTGAACTGGAAAGTAAACAAAGAAAAGCCAACACTCTTATCGTATGTACCAGCCGCCAACCAATCAACTCGATGACCGCCAGGAAGAAGCCAGCCAGTTGGACATCGCCAAAACCTAACATGATGACGACGCCTTGGATTGCCGTCAACTTCCTGCTGATAAGCAAAGTCCTGCCGTCTGCCAAACAAAAATGCTGGCGACACTGGTGCATTTGGATAACTACGACCGCTCAAAACCGTAAGCACCATTTTCCAAGCTGACCTTGGAGTTATGTCATCCGCCAAAACCCAGCCAGCCTCAGTCATTGCCTTATGGAGTTTTTCTTCCGAGCCGCGCACACTCAAATTGACAGGGTCGCTTAATACTCCGTCCGCCGTTCGTGTCCTGCCGATAAAATAATTCGGCACGTACATATTGCTCAAAATTCGATGAAGTCTAGGCAACGCCAAATATGCCACAATTATCCACACAACAAAGAACAAGCCAACCAGCCACCAACCGCCCGTCGCCCAACCTTCTCTAAGTACTAACCACGCCAACCAAAACGACGCCAAACCTGCAAAGATAAAGAAGGATTGGTCTAGCAATGTAGTCAAGGTCTTCGAGGAACGATCTTGCCTGGCTGCTATTTTTTTTGGAGTTTTTACTGAACTCATAGATTAATTATATCATTGAGGAGATTTCGAGCTACCAAACGCGCCTCGTCATCTTGACGCTTAAACACGTCGCCGCGCAAAATAATTTCCTCGGTCACTCGAATTGCTCGCTCCAAATCGTCATTGATAATCACGTGATAATACGGAACTTTAAGCGCGTAAGCCAACTCTTTTATCGCCGAGGCGTGACGCTTTGGCCACTCCGCTTGAAAATCTTCTTCGGTTGCGTAACGCTTTTTTAATCGCTCAATCCAAGTTTGGCTATTTGGCGGCACAATGAAAATCGCAATGCTATCTGGCGCCAGTCGCTCATATTCCTCCACGCCCTGAACATCGATGTCGGTAATTGCCACGCGGTTCTGATCATGCGCTAATTTCAACTCAGCCACCGATGTCCCATAAACTGTACCGTGGACAAACTTCGCCTCAATGAATTCATTATTTTGTAGCATATTTTCGGCAGTTTGCGAATCAATAAAGTGATAATCAATTCCATCTTGCTCGGCACATCCATTATTTGTGCGTGGCGCGCGCGTAGTGTGAGAAACAATATCGCGAAACTCTGACGACTTCAGTAATTGTTTTTTTATCGTGTCTTTGCCCGCACCAGAAATTCCCGCAAGTAGCGCAATTTTCGTACTTTTAACCAACTCAATTGTTGATTCAGTTGGCTGATAATTTGTAATAAGATCTTCAATACTTGGCATAATATTTACCTATAATAACTCATCAAGTACGGATTGCCAATTGGGAAATTCAGAACTTCCAAAACGAATAAGCCGACCAGTAAACTCATCAATCGACTCAGGCAATATTTTTATTAAGCAGATTTGAAATCCACTAAAACGCCATCCATATCAATATAAACAATAGATCTTTTCACAATTAGTCCCTTTTTAGCATCACCATAAATGCCTCGCTCGGTATGTCAACTTTACCAAAGCGTTTCATTCGTTTTTTACCGCGCGCTTGCTTGGCGAGAAGCTTCTTTTTACGACTGACATCGCCACCGTAAAGATAGCCCGTAACATCTTTTCGATAAGCGCCGATATTTTCCCTGGCAATAAATCTACCGCCAATTGCCGCTTGCAATGAAACCTCAAAACTCTGACGCGGCACAACTTCTTTCAATTTCTTAACAATCTCACGCCCCAAATGTTGAGATTCCGACCGATGACACATCACACTCAGCGAATCAACCATTTCGCCTGCCACATAAAAATCGACGCGCACCAAATCTTCCACTTGATAATCCGCCAACTCATAATTAAACGAACCGTAGCCACTGGTAATAGATTTCAATTGGTCATAAAAATCCGTTAATAAATTCGCGAGTGGCGCCGCAAATGAAATCAGCGCCCGCTCGTCAATGTAGCTCAGGTTTTTCTGGCGACCACGCTTACTCACGATCAACTGAATCACCGCACCGATGTAATCCTGCGGCACAACAATTTCACCGTCAATCCACGGCTCGCGAATCTCTTTTATCTGCGCTGGGTCGGGCAATTCACTAGCAGACTTGATATCCAGCTCCTCGCCATTTGTCAGACTAACTTGATAATCAGTACTCGGATTCGTAACAATCAAATCCAAATTATACTCACGCTCTAGTCGCTCGCGAATAATGTCCATATGAAGCAGACCCAAAAATCCAATTCGCACACCGTAGCCCAGAACCGGCGAATTCTCCGGCTCGAATTGCAGCGCCGAATCGCTCAGGCTCAACTTTTCAATTGCCTCTTTCAGGTCGTTATAGTCTTCATTGGACACCGGGAAAAACCCCGCATAAACAAACGGCTTAACTTCTTTATAACCTGGAAGTGGTTTGACAATCACCTTAGACATTCACTAACAATTATACCATTCTTTACAACTAGACAGTTGCGTTAAACGCTCATTGCCGTTGTATTGGCAAGGTTTTGTGACTATGGAGTATACGAAGTATGTACATCAACCTGCTTTGAAGGAGATTTTAAAGGATATAAGAACGGCAATTCTCTATTTGGCACAATATCATAAAATCTCTGATATTGCTCGCTCTCGAATTCTTCTTCGTTTCCTTCACAGAAATGTAGCTGAGGGTGTTTCCTTGATATTCCTACTCGTTGCACCAATAGTCCAGCACGAGACCAATATTCCGAAGTTGTGTCGGCTTCCAACCCATATCTAGCCAGAAGTAAAGCAATAACAGGTTTATGTATTTTTGAAGTTTCTCCCGGGTGAAGTCCCAATTCAGGAATTGCTGTTTCAAAAAAGTATGACAATATTGACGTACCCGCCTTATATTCATCTGGGGCATTCTTAAATAGCATACCCGCAAAACAAGCCTTCCTGCCAACTTCTCTATAGCCAAGACGAGCCATGGGTTTTTCTGGGTCATCTCCAAAAACTATTCTCTTCACTCCAGAAGGAGCCGTCACTTTGTTTGCAACAAGGCAAGCTCCATTAGCAAATCTGATTGGCGGCAAGTCGCTCATCTTAATTAAAATATCTCCCCAGTGTTACCGTATCGCCAACCCGCGCATTTTATTATCTTATCTAATCTACGCTTTTCAATACTAATATGCACTATTTCCACTGTCGCGTCTGGTTGATCTTGTGCTTCTCAAAATACACTTCCGCCAAATTGACGTCAAACCAATTTGCCAATTCCATCAAATAATTCAGTACGTCCGCAAACTCCTCGCGCAGATTGTCGTGATTGTCAGGCTTTTTCTCGCCCTTAAATCCCGTCTCTTTGCGAACTGCTTTTGCTAGCTCGCCAACTTCCTCAGTAAACAATAAGAATACTTCAGTGACAGAATTTTTGTCCCACCCCTTCTCTTTACATGTTTGATCGAGGTGTTTTTGTAATTCAGTTAAGCTGATTGTTTGTGGATTCATGGTTTTTCCTTCTTTAATCTTAATTAACTTACACTTGATGGAATATAAACATAGCAGGAAGCAAGAATCTGCTCGCTATCCAATCCTATTTTTAATTACTATTATACTCTGATTTATCAAACAATATATCACTT
>JABZJU010000037.1 GCA_015257635.1 Nanosynbacter sp.
AGTGACCTCGCTATAATTCGCTTAGAACTGGAACTTCTGTCAACTTGTTAACCAGCTGGTCCAGGTTAACCTCTGTCAAATAGCTTGGCAGAATCCGCGTGGTTTTTGGATCAACAAAGCCGCATTCCGCTACTTCCTCGACGCCGTGCGATGTTTGTTCCAGGTCAATCTGCTGGTAATCTTGCCAGTTGGTGATGAGGAAGAAAAATTCCAATTGTTCATTCGGGCCGTGTGCTGATTGTTCGCCTGATTCGGCGAATTGTTGTATAAATAACAACTTGCCAATTTCTGGTTTGACACCAGTTTCTTCAATCATTTCTCGACGCAAGCCGTCCAGTAAGCCTTCGCCCATTTCCAAGCCGCCGCCCGGCGTGCACCAAAAATTACGCCCTTTGCCATTATTGGCGGTCAATTGTTGGCAGAAAATTTCGCCGTTTTCATTGATAATAATTCCGCGTACGTTTACTCTTCGTCGCATAAAACCTCCTTTGATTGCTAATAGCCAGAGGTTCAATTAAGCTGAACGTACGCCCAATAATTTCATGGTCGGGGTGACTGGATTTGAACCAGCGACCTCACCGTCCCGAACGGTGCGCGCTACCGAGCTGCGCCACACCCCGACGCTAAAAACAGTATAAAACTAACAGATATTTTTGTCCAATTGTAATTATTAAAATGAAATCAACTAGTCCTAAAATGATATAATATAAGGTGGACTTAGAGCGTAAAGGACTATAAATGAAACATATTTTACGAATTTTTAGAGGCTATTGGTTGCTGTTTATTATCTTGATTGGATTCACGTATGGCGTTGTGATGGCGAATTTGTGGCTGCCGGATAAAATGTCGGAAATTGTCAATAACGGCATTATTAAACAAGATATGTCGGCGATTTGGAATAATGGCTTGATGATGATTTTGGTGACGGCGGCTGGTGGTTTTTGTTCAATTGTCGTGGGTTTTTTGGCGGCGCGAATTGCTACGGGAATGGCGCAAAAATTGCGATTGAAATTGTTTGAACGAATAGAAAGTTTTTCTTTGGCGGACTTTAATAAGTTTTCTACGGCGTCGCTGATTACGCGCTCAACGAATGATATTCAGCAGATTCAAACAACGTCAATAATGCTGCTGAGACTGGCGTTAATGGCACCGATTATGGCAATTGGTGGTCTGCAAAAAGCCATGAATAATGCGCCAGACCTGAGCTGGATTATCGCTTTGGCGGTGTTCGTTTTGTTTGTGGTGATCGCTACACTATTTACGATTGCCGTACCTAGGTTTAAGAAATTGCAGACTCTGGTGGATAAACTTAATTTGGTGGCGCGGGAAAATTTGGTTGGACTAAAAGTTATTCGTGCGTTCCATAACGAGAAGATTGAGCAGAAAAAATTCCAAGAAGCTAACACGGAATTGAATAAGATGAATTTATTTGTGAACCGTTTGATGATGTTGCTTGATCCGATTATGACTTTAGTGATGAACTTTTCGAGTGTGGCAATTGTGTGGTTTGGCGCGCATTTGATAAGTAGTGGCAATTTACAAATTGGTAATATGATGGCGTTTTTGGAATACGCGATGCAGGTGATAATCTCGTTCTTGTTGCTGTCAATGGTGTTTATTATGGTGCCAAGAGCCGCCGTATCGGTGCGCCGAGTCGGAGAAGTTTTGGATACAATGCCGTCAATTACTGACCCGAAGTCGCCGAAAAAATTACCAAAAGATGCCAAGGGAAAAATTGAATTTAAGGACGTTACGTTTACTTATCCTGACGCGGATTTGCCAGTGCTTTCGGATATTAATTTTGTAGCCGAACCTGGTCAGACAACGGCGTTTATTGGCAGTACTGGTTCGGGAAAGTCGACGTTGATTAATTTGATTCCTCGTTTTTATGATGTTTCGGCGGGGCAGATTTTGCTTGATGGCGTGGATATTAGAAATCTGAAATTGGAAGATTTGTCTGGTCAAATTGGTTACGTGCCACAAAAAGGTGTGTTGTTTAGCGGTACGGTTGCTAGCAATATCAAATACGGCAACGCTGAGGCTGATGATGAGTTGATCGAGAAGGCGGCTAAAATTGCCCAAGCGGAAGAATTTATTAGCGAGTTAAAAAATGGTTATAAAAGTGAAATCGCTCAGGGCGGTAGCAATGTTTCTGGCGGTCAGCGTCAGCGTCTGTCGATTGCGAGGGCTATTGCAGTTGAGCCGAATGTTTACATTTTTGACGATTCGTTTTCGGCGCTTGATTTTAAGACCGACGCGAAGTTGCGGGCTGTGCTTGCGAAGGAAACTAAGAATAAAACTGTGTTAATTGTTGGTCAGCGAATTAATACGATTATGAATGCTGATAAAATTATTGTGCTTAATGAGGGAAAAATTGTTGGTCAGGGAACGCATCAGGAATTGATGAAAGATTGCGAAGTTTATCAAGAAATTGCCGCTTCGCAACTCTCGGAAGACGATTTACAGAAAATGTCTATTGCTGCGAAAGGAGTGTTGTAATGTCTAGGCAAACCACGAAAAAGCGACAGCAAGTACGAATGGGCGGCCCGATGGGCGGAATGGGCACTGGCGAAAAAGCTAAAGATTTCAAGGGAACGGTCAAGAAGCTGATTAAATATTTGTCGGATTTTCGATGGCAAATGTTGATGGTGTTGGTTTTTGCAATTGGGAGCACGATTTTTGCGATTGCCAGCCCGAAGATTTTAGGCGGCGCGACGAATCAAATTGTTGATGATTATGCCAATATGAAAGCCTACGAGGCGATCACTAGCAAATTGCCAAAAGGTGTTTCTTTGCCAGCGGGAACTACTGGCGCGGACGTTTTGAACCGATTGCCGAATAAGTCGGAGATTGAAAAACAGATTCCGTCCAGTCAGCTTGAGTCGATTAAAAAGCTAGATCTTAGTCGGCGTCCAGAATTTCATTTTGACGCTATTTGGCGAATAATTATTTTGCTAGTCGGAATGTATGTGTTGAGCGTAATTTTTCGTTATATTCAAACGTGGATAATGACTCAGGTGACGCAAACCGTAACTTTCAGGATGCGACAACAATTGTCTGAAAAAATAAATCGATTGCCGCTGAGTTATTTCGATAAACAAACCTACGGTGAGGTTCTCAGCCGAATTACCAATGACGTCGATACGATTAGTCAGACATTAAATCAGAGTTTGTCGCAAATTGTGACATCAACGATTACGGTGCTTGGTATTTTGGTGATGATGTTTTCGATTAGTTGGCAAATGTCGCTAGTTGCGCTGCTGGTGCTTCCGCTGGCGGGCGGTGTGATTACGTTAATTGCTAAAAACTCACAAAAACAATTTTTACATCAGCAGACTCAGCTGGGCGAACTTAATGGCCACATTGAAGAAATGTATGGGGGTCATCAAGTAATGCGCGTTTTCAATGGTCGGAAGAAATCGATTGCTAAATTCTCTAAGATTAATAATCAGCTTCAGGAAAGCGCCTGGAAGGCTCAATTCTTTTCCGGATTGATTTATCCGATTATGAACTTTATTGGCAATATTGGCTATGTGGTGATGGCAATTCTGGGCGGATGGTTGGCAATTAACGGTCGGTTAAAAATCGGCGATATTCAGGCGTTTATTCAGTATGTCGATCAGTTCAATCAGCCGCTGGTTCAGGTTGCTAATATTGCTAATATTTTGCAATCGACAGCTGCTGCCGCCGAGCGAGTGTTTGAGTTTTTGGATGAGCCAGAAGAAGCGGTTGAATCGAATAACTTGGTAAAATTGTCTAACGTAAAAGGCGAAGTTGAATTCGACAACGTCGTCTTTGGTTATAAGCCAGACCAGACTATCATCAAAGGTTTGTCGGCGCACATTAAGCCAGGTCAGCGTGTGGCGATTGTCGGTCCAACTGGTGCTGGCAAAACGACGCTAGTTAACTTGCTGATGCGATTTTATGAGATTAATAGTGGTTCGATTAAAATTGACGGCGTGGATATTCGTAGAATGAAACGCAGCGATGTGCGTCAAATGTTTGGCATGGTGCTACAAGATACGTGGCTGTTTAATGGCACGATTCGTCAGAATTTGATGTATGGCAATCCAAAAGCTACCGAGGAAGAGATGATAAAAACCGCCAAAGAAGCGCATGTTGATCATTTTGTGCGGTCGCTGTCGGGTGGATATGATATGGTCTTGGGTGAGGAGGCTGCTAACATTTCCCAGGGAGAAAAGCAGCTGCTGACAATTGCTAGGGCGATGCTAGAAAAAGCGCCAATGCTGATTCTGGATGAAGCGACAAGCTCGGTTGATACACGCACCGAGGTCCTTATCCAAAAAGCCATGGATAAGTTGATGCAGGGAAAAACTAGTTTTGTTATCGCGCACCGTTTGAGTACCATTCGCGACGCCGATTTGATTTTGGTGGTTAAGGACGGAAATATTATTGAGCAGGGAAATCACGAAACTCTGCTGAAGCAAAATGGATTTTACGCCGATCTGTATAATAGCCAGTTTGCTGAGTAGTTGACTACTACTTTTTATATAGTGATATTTTTGTAGCTTTTGGCGTGTGCAAATCGAAATCAATATCAGTTTTCTGGACAATTTCATAATAAGGTGGAATTGATGGGTTTTTCGGAAGTTCAATTATTTTTCCGTCGTTAAATAATTGTCCTTGTCGGTAGACATTGTGAATAAACGGCACATTTGGCTTTATTTTCCTTAAGCGATATAGCGCTGATTTATGTTGCGTTTCGCCATTTTTAACGACTTCAGGTTGCGTGTGCCATTGCCCCATAATACATAATGTTAATAGGGAATCGTCAATTTTAAGGATATTTTTAGCTAGTTGTTCTTCTCGTTCTTGCGGGCTTGGTGATATGACGGCGTTCTCATCTAAATTGTCAAAAAATGTATCAATAAAAACGAGCTCTTTAAGTTGGTTTTGCTGTAGAAGAATTGCTATCGTTTTTATCATCTCAAGAGATAGAACGCTTAAGTCAAAAAGGTCTTCATCAACTAAGGAAAAATCGTAAGAGCCGGTCTTTACCGAATTGATGAAGTTGGATACGGCGGGGCTGGACTCAATAGCTAATCGTTTTACGCCAAGTTTCTTAACTAGAGTATAGACGACGTTGGCATTTTCTTTTATACCGTGAATTTCGCCGTATACAATTATGTTTGATTTTCGCAATGTGGATTGAAACAGATTTAACCGTCTTATGTCTAGTTGTTTTGGTAAAAATGTTTTGATAATATCGTGGTTATTCATAGGTGCTAATTGATAGTTTACTTCATAAAACTGTAAATATATAGAGCCGCGTCGTTGATAATTTGTCGATATTTGGCGAACTATTTATAATTAAGTCATGAATATCGCAGACCAACTCCTCACTAAATACCCGATCATTTCCGACCAAGTCGATATAAAAGAGCTTGGTGCGCTTTTAAGAGAGTTGGAGAAAACTTTACGCCGTGGCGCCACTGGAAATATTGTGGAGTTTGGTTGTTATGTTGGCACGACTAGTTTGTTTATTCGCCGACTATTGGACGCTTATGATT
>JABZJU010000038.1 GCA_015257635.1 Nanosynbacter sp.
CGTAATTGCCGCCGCCAACCATAATTACAATCTCAGCTCCGTCGTCCAGTGCTGGTCGAATTTGTTCGGCAATCCAGCGAGCGCGTTTTGGGTCAAAGCCGCTGGCGAATTCGCCTTGAAGTTGTTCACCGGAGAGTTTGAGGAGAATACGTTTGGTCATGACACCAGTGTATCATAGCGCGCTTGAAAATAACATAAATGCAAAAGGGAGGCGGCAGTGTAATACAAATTGCGATTTGCTATACAAATATTCGTTTTTTAAGTTAGACAAACTAGACAAGAAAAAGCTAAGACGCTTACGTTTGCTATTTTACTTTCTCCTGTCTACAATGTGAGTATAAAGGAGAGAGTAGTGTGAAAGATGGAGTTCGGCGGCCGGGCTATTTACGTAGATCGCAAGAATCTAGCAGTAGTCATTTATTGAGTCGAAATATTGAAAGACCCAGTCAACCGTCGTATAGTTATGGTGAACCGCCCGAACAGAGGCGACAGCGTTTAAAAGAATTGCGGGAACGGTACAGTAAACTACCGGAAACTCCTTTTGCTGACTATGATCTTGGTGACAAAAAACTACCTGCATATAAGCACAAAGCAGAGATATTAGACACATTATCGGAAAGTAAAATATCCTGGTTGTGCGGACCGACGGGTAGTGGTAAAACGACACAAACCGCTCAGTATGCACTGGAGCGGTTTGATCGTGTCGTGGTGTTGATGCCGCGGCGGGTTATCGTCGATAATGTTACTGAATATGTCGAGAAGAGTTTGCGTGAACAGCTTGGCGAACAATATCCTAATCACTTGGTGGGCAAGATTCACGGACGTGCCACTGAAGCGACGCCGGACACTAGGCTCTGTTTCATGACTCCAGCAACGTTTACGAAAAAGCTGGAACAATTTTCTAGCGACTGGCAGGACGAGAAGACGCTTATCCTGGTTGATGAAATACATGAAGCCAATTTGGAGATGGAATTTGCTACCGCTCTGGCGGTAAAATCGATAGAGAATACCGACAAATGGCATATGGCTTTTTCTAGTGCCACGCCTGATACAGAAGTTTCTCAGGCGATGTACGAAGATATTAATGGGTCAGAACTACCAGTCGTAACCATTAAGGGTCGGCCGCATGATATTGATATTGAAGAAGATAAGGTGAATACCGTATCCGAAGCCTACCTTGAATATGGTAAGGACTCGAAAAAATCACTAATCTTTGTTGAAGGTGTGAGGAGTATTGATGAGACCATTGCGTCAATCAAACGTCATACTCGCCATCAATCCGGGAAAATACGATTTTTCAAACTACATTCTGGCATATCAGAAGCTGCGCGCCGAGAGATTTTTACTGCCAAACCAGCAGAAGATGAGTCGTTTGTCATCGTTTCGACCTCGGCTGGACAGTCTGGTATTACCATCTCCGAGGTTGATTTGGTGCTGTCAAATGGACTGACGAAGAGTAAAGAAATTGGTGAAGAGGGCACGGAGGGGTTGCCACCTCGATTGTGTACTCAAGCAGAGCTGATGCAGCAGGCGGGGCGGGGCGGTCGTGATATTGATGGCGCTAAGTTTGTATTGACTCGTCCGATATCTTACGATAAGATTTATTTGCCAGATGAGCTGAAAGGATTTTATGATATTGCGTCCCGTGAACAACATATTCCACCGGAGATATATCACACGAATATTGTGCGCAACGTTTTGTCGGCTATCCATCTGAATGGTGATTTTGAGGATCTGAACCGATACCTGATGCATCCTGTTGCTAGTAAAAAAGTTATTCAAGAATCGTACGATTTGCTGGAAACCCTGGAAGCAATTGATGGAGAGGGGCAGATCACAAAAATTGGTGAGTTTATGGATAGTTTACCATTGTCGCCAGAACTTTCTCGGTCATTAGCAGAAATGATTAAGAATGGGGGAAGCTTACGTGAAGTGTTGGCATTATCGGCCATGGCAGCCTCCGTCTCGGGTGGTGGCTTTGCCGCCTGGCATCAACCAAAGGAATTGTTCCAGGAATTTGTCAGCCCCGATACAACAGATGACTTTTTTGCCGAATACGATGCTTTTTTGAAAACCAGAGAGATTTATGACGGCTGTCGTACTGACAATGACGTCTACCTGACTAATGGTATTGATCCCAATAAGGCGGATAATATTCACTATCAATTTAGTAAAATATGTCGGCGCCTGTCGGTTAATCCAAACGATATCGACATGGGTGAACTAAACAGCGAGGAAAAACACAATATATCGGTGGCTTTGGTGCGCGGGTTTCAGGAATTATTGTATGCCAAAACTGGTAGTCGGCGCATTGGACGAACAACGGTTAATCAATACAAGAATGTTCATACTGGCGAACGTGGTATTTCTGAGTATGAAATTAGTTCGCACAGCTTAGTGCGACGTATGGGCTCGGAGGCGCTGAAGTTGGCCCTGGCTTTACCGTGGTGGTATGATACGCGTGATGGTCGTCGATACACACTCAACACAATTTTACCAGTAACCAAGAATCAAGTTGCTCAAGCCTTGAGTAGCAGCGCTGTGTCTGAATCCCTTGGTGATAGAGTTGCTCCTAATGGTGACTTGGTTCGTGTGACGCGGCCGAAAGTCGGCTCGCTGATACTCGGTCCAGAGCGGCAGCAAAAAATCCCCGCCATAACAGATGAGCAAATCGCGCTGATAGTGGACGCAATGAAAAACAAGGCTAATAAACAAGTAAGAGTATTGTTTGATTTACAACATCAGCGAGTTATCACCAAGGGTCAATTGCATCAGGTCCTAGACGGGTCTGCGGTAAATAGTCACAATGTCCATGAGGCGGAGGCTAAGGTTTGGGCTGAAGTACAGAATGTGTTAACGAGCGAGCAGCAAGAAGCTTTTTATGGTCAGATAAACAGATAACGAGTGTATAATAGATAGTATGAGTAATGCGAAAAAGATTTTATGGGTGGATTTGGAGATGACTGGATTGGATCCAGTACGTGATGAGATTTTGGAAGTGGCGGCAATTGTGACTGATTGGGATTTTAAGGAAATTGCGACGTATGAAGGAATTGTGCGCCACGATTCGGAAAAGTTGGCTAAGTTGTTAGATCGAAATGCTGGTTTTTGGAATGAGCATCCGGAAGCGCGACGCGGGCTGGAGGAGCAGAATGAATCGGGCAAACCTTTGGCGGAAATAGAACGCGAATTGTTGGCGTTTTGTGATGAGCATTTTGCGGGTGAAACGAAGATTCTGTTGGCAGGCAATTCAATCCATCAAGATAGGCGATTTATTGATCAATGGTGGCCAGTGCTATCAAAAAGGCTGCATTATCGAATGCTTGATGTGAGCGCGTGGAAGGTGGTGTTTGAGGGTAAATACGGTAAGAAATTCGCCAAGCCAGAAGATCATCGAGCACTGGAAGACATCCGCGGCAGTATTATGGAACTTGAATATTATTTGAAAAAGGTAAAGGTATGACACATAAACAATTTGAAGAATTTATTTTAAGTTTGCCGGGCGTATGGCTGGATTATCCATTTGGCGAGGATGTTGCGGTATATAAATTTGGTAGAGATAATGACGGTGCGGGGAAAATGGTAGCATTGGTTACGGAAGGCTCAAAGCCGCTCAGAGTAAGCCTAAAATGCGATCCGTTGTTGGCGCAGAATTTACGAGAAAAGTACGAAACGGTTTTACCGGGCTATCACTTAAACAAGAAACATTGGAATACAATTATTTGTTCAGGTCAATTGACTGACGAAGAGGTCTTTGACTTGGCGAGGCTGAGCTATCGATTAGTCTCGGAAGCTTAATCTGCCTTAATAATTTGATTGATCTGCTTCTGGATATTCTCTAAATCGCCAGCAGTTTTTACTAGCCATTCGCGCATCTTTTTTGACTTGGTGGACTTGTATACCTTTTTCATCATGTTGATTGTATCTGTTATTTGCACATTCATCTCATGGGCATAGGTAATATCCAATTGCGTGTTCAGAAGAGCTTCGTCCAATTTTTTCTCTAATTTTTCTGACGGATCTAGAGCGAGGATGTCCTTCTGTTTCTCCTTATAATTGATGCCGGTTGCTTGAAGCGCTTCGCCCATTGAGGCATCCGCAGTGGTTAGCACTGCAACCAGAGAACTATTGGTGGTCTGCAGACTGGTCGAGCGGAACTTATTATTGTATTTTTTGGAAATGGTGAGTAACTTATTAACGCGTGATGCAATTTGTGACGGATTAGCGCTTGGCATAGAATCTTGTGAAAAAACAAATATCGCAATTAGGGTTATCAAGCCGATAAAGCTCAAAATAGCGATGATGATTTTGGTTTTTTTATCAAAACCTTCCGCTGGCGGAGGTGTGGCAATTTGATTCAAATAATCGATACCTTGAGGTTGGTTGTTCAAATTGTCAGGATACATATTTCTATTTAACCACAAACAATAACAGAGGTAAAGAGTGATATAATAAAAATATGAATGATGCCAAAGAAGAAGTGCGGGCGCGACTGAACATCGAGGATGTGATTGGTGAGTATGTTCAGTTGAAGCGAGCAGGGCGCAATTTGAAGGGTTTAAGTCCGTTTACCGACGAGCGAACTCCGAGCTTTATGGTTAGTCCAGAAAAGCAGATTTGGCACGATTTTTCTTCTGGAAAAGGTGGCGATATTTTTACATTTGTGATGATGGTGGAAGGAATGGATTTTCGTCAATCACTGGAGCATTTGGCTCGAAAGGCGGGCGTTGATCTGACTTTGTTTTCTAATGGCGACGGACGAACGGCCAAGCGTCGCGCCAGGGCTAGGGAAGCACTGAAACTGGCTGCCAATTTTTATCAGCAGAATTTGGTGAAAAATTCATTAGCTCTGAATTATGTGGTTAAAAAACGGCGATTAAATCGTCAAACGATTGGTGATTTTTTGATTGGCTATGCACCGGAGAATGGCGACGCATTGACTAAAGCATTGGAAAAAAGAGGATTTTCTAGGCAGGAATTGGCGGACGCTGGCTTGTCGAATCGGTTTGGTGGCGATTTGTTTCGTGGGCGAATGATGGTGGCGTTGAGTGACGGCAATGGCGAAGTTGTGGGATTTACGGGCAGAATTATTCATGACGATCCGCGCGCGCCAAAATATCTAAATACGCCGCAAACGCTGTTATTCGATAAATCGCGATATATTTTTGGTTTGCATCAAGCCAAGGAGGCGATTCGAAAAAGCGATGTAGCGGTGATTGTTGAGGGCAATCTGGATGTAATTAGCAGTCATCAAGCGGGCGTTAAAAACGTGGTTGCGACTTCTGGAACGGCGATGACGACGCAACATTTGAAGTCGCTTAGTCGATTGGCGGGGCGGATTCGCTTGGCGTTTGATGGCGATCGAGCGGGAGTTAACGCGACGGAGCGCGCTATCAACTTGGCACAGGAAGTCGGTGTGGAGT
>JABZJU010000039.1:0-259 GCA_015257635.1 Nanosynbacter sp.
ATTACGCCTTTTGAGGTGTCTCTTATTCAACAGTCCATCTCACACATAGAAGCCGAGATGCAATCCAACATTGATATAACAGACATGACACTACTACAAGAACAGCTCGCTCTTTGTCAAAAATATTTTATCGGTAGTCAAAAAACCACTCCCAGCAATTCACACCCAAAATCTAAGATTTCTCCTCTTAAAATCAGCCATAGTCCGAAGGATTTTACAGACGTTAAGATTGATATAGAAATTGCTGACGCCAGCGATG